>CAYZGY010001165.1:0-2328 GCA_964478085.1 uncultured Planctomycetia bacterium | reverse complement strand
ACGTCGGCGGCAACTTCGGCGAGGGATTTCCGTACGACGGTGACGGCTCGACTTGGGAGCACGCGAAGTCGCTCCGCAACAACTACGCGGCCGTCAAGGACTGGGTCAACCTCCAGTGCTACATCGACTTCATGATCCTCTGGTGCTTCGGCAACTCGGAGTCCGAGTACCGCGCCGTCGGTCCGGTCGAGGCGAGTACGGGATTCAAGTTCTATCTCAACGACGCCGACGGCTTCACGCGCGGCGCGGGCAACCGCACGGGCAACGCGGGACCCGGCGGCTTCTGGACGGCGCTGCGAGCGCAAGGCCACCCCGACTACATGACGCTCCTCGGCGACCGCATCCACGAGCACCTCTACAACGACGGCGCCTTGACGCCCGCCAAGACCCGCGCGCGACTGCTCGAGCGTTGTGACCAGGTCCGTCGCCCGTTCTATGCCGAAGCGGCGCGCTGGGGCTACCGCACGCCGTCGAACTGGGAGAGCACGAAGAACAACTACGTCAACGGCGTCCTGCCCGGGCGATCGGGGGCTCTGCTCAACAATCTCCGCGGCGCAGGCATGTACCCGAGGATCGCCGCCCCGGTCTTCAGCGAGCCCGACGGCCTCATCGAGGTGGACACGCGACTGACGATGACCGCCGATGCCGGCACGGTCTACTTCACCGCCGACGGCTCCGACCCGCGACGTCCCGGCGGCGCTGTGTCGCCCACGGCGCTTGAGTACTCGAACTTCGGCGACGCTGGAGAGCGCGTCACGCTCGTGGCTTCCGGAGACCCGGTTCGTGTGCTCGTCCCGACGAACGGCACTCTCGGACTGACTTGGACCGACCCGGACTTCAACGACGGCGGCTGGCGATCCGGCCGGACGGGAGTCGGCTACGAGACGGGATCGGGCTACGCCGACTACATCAATCTCGACGTCGAAGGCGAGATGGACGACGTCAACGGGTCGTGCTACTTGCGCCTCGAGTTCGACGTCGAGGATCGATCGGCGATCGAGTCGTTAGCCTTGGGCATGCGGTACGACGATGGCTTCCTCGCCTACCTCAACGGTCAGCGCGTCGCCGACGCGAACCTCGCCACCGACGCGACGTGGAACTCGACCGCGTCGGCTTCGCACGCCGACAATATCGCCATCACCTTCGAGCAGTTCGACCTGACGCCGCACATCGGACGCCTGCGCAACGGTCGCAACGTCCTCGCGATTCACGGTGCGAACCGAACGACCGGCTCGTCCGACTTCCTGATCGACCCTCAGCTCGTCGCGACGCTCGAGCCGGACGATCCGGGCAATCCGAACGAGCACGCGAACCCGCTCGTCATCAACCGCACGTCGACGAGCGGTGCGCGGGCCCGCGTCGGATCGAACTGGAGCGCGCTCAACAAGGTCACGTACGTCGTCGACTCGTCCGCGCTGCGCATCACCGAGCTGATGTACCACCCGCCCGAGGCTCCGATCGGCAGCGACTTCCCGAACCGAGACGATCACGAGTTCATCGAGCTTCAGAACACCGGCGATCGAGCGCTCAACCTCTCGGGCATCCGCTTCGTCGATGGGATCCGATTCACCTTTCCCGAGACGACACCCGAGAACGACCTCCAGCCCGGCGAGTTCGTCCTCCTCGTCAAGGACATCGAGGCCTTCGCGTCTCGTTACGACGTCGAGCGTCTCTACATCGCGGGCGAGTTCGACGGCAACCTCGGCAACGCCGGAGATCGCATCGTGCTCGAGGATTCGCTCGGGCGAACGATCCTCGACTTCACCTACGAGGACACGTGGTACCCCGACGCCGATGGTCTCGGCTCCTCGCTCGAGATTCTCGACCCAGAAGGAGCGCCTAGTCTCTGGCGAGATCCGGACGGCTGGGCACCGAGCGACGCGTTCGGCGGAACACCAGGCGAGGCGCGCTTCGTCGGACCGCCGAGAAACCAGCTGCCGGGCGACGCGAACGGCGACAGTCGCTTCGACGTCTCCGACGCCGTGCGACTTCTGCGCTTCCTCTTCCTCGGACAACCCGCCGCGCTTCCTTGCGGCGACGGCTCGCTCACCGACGCGAGCAACCGTGCTCTACTCGACATGAACGGCGATGACTCGGTCGAGCTCGCCGACGCCGTCAGCATTCTCGGTCGCCTCTTCCAGCAAGGCCCGCCGCACCCGCTCGGGGAAACGTGCGTACACCTGGAGGGCTGCCCCGACACTTGTCCTTAGGGGGCTTTCGGGAAGCCCCCTCTCTATCGCGCGGAGCCGCGATCGATTCACCCCAACCAGCAAACACTTGTCCTTAGGGGGCTTTCGGGAAGCCCCCTCTCTATCGCGCGGAGCCGCG
>CAYZGY010001164.1:0-2329 GCA_964478085.1 uncultured Planctomycetia bacterium | reverse complement strand
CTTGTTGAGCTCGAAGTAATCTTGGTGGTAGTTCTCGGCGACGTAGAACTTTGCGGCCTTCGCGATCTCGGTGACGATCGGGTCGGCGTGGCGACCGGAGGCGTCCTCGGCCTTCTTGAGCTTCTCGGCGATCTCCTTCTGCTCGGGCGTGTGATAGAAGATCGCTGAGCGGTACTGCGTGCCGACGTCATTCCCTTGCCGATTGAGGGTCGTCCGGTCGTGGAGCTTCCAGAACCATTCGACGAGCGTATCGAAGGAGACCTTTTTCGGGTCGTAGGTCAACTGGACGACCTCGGCATGACCCGTCGTGCCGGTGCAGATGTCTTTGTAGGTCGGATTGAGTGTCTTGCCGCCCATGTAGCCCGACTCGACCTTCGAGACCCCCGGAATCCGCTCGAAGACGGCTTCGACACACCAGAAGCAGCCGGCGCCGAAGGTCGCGAGCGCGATTTCGCTCTTGTTCGACTGGTCGTTGTCGGGAGTCTGCGGCGTTTCACTCATGGCTTTCTTCGGCTTGTCGCTCGTGAACTCGATCTTCTTCGGTTCGCTCGTTGCCGTGGATCTCTTTGATTCCGTCTTCTCTGGCGAGTCCGACTTGTTCGCAGCAGCGGTCGATTTCTCCTCCTTCGTCGACGGCGCTCCGCCGCCGCACGAGGCGAGGGCCGCCAGCGAGATCGAGGCACCGATGAACAGGATCGCTCTTGTCATGTCGCTTCCTCAGGCGAATCGGGTGTTACTCTCTGAGTGGCTTAGCTGTCGGGTAGCTTACACCAGGCTGCTGGTTCGTGCTCTCGCGAAAAGAGCGGCTGTCGGGTGATTCCGCCGCTTTTCCTGGCCCGCTCGAGCGCGTAGGATGGGCGGCTCGATCGACAGAAGACCGGGATCAGGAGAATTCGAATGAGCCAGAATCGAGCCACTCGCCGACAGTTCCTCAAGAAAGCGGCCGCCGCGACGATCGCGGTGCCCACGCTCGCGACAACGTCCCACGTCATCGGAAAGGACGTGCCGAGCAACAAGATGACGATCGGCTTCATCGGCACGGGAAACAACGGCTGCAACTGGATGCGACGCTTCCTCGGTGATTCGCGCGTGCGTGTCACGGCGGTCTGCGACGTCAATAAGGAGGGGCCGGGCTACTGGGCTGGTTCGGTACGCGGTCGAGATTACGCGCTCCGCATGGTCGAGGGGCACTACAAGGCCAAGGGCTGCGCGGCGCACGAGGACTTCCGCGAGATCATTCGGGACAAGAGCATCGACTCGATCTACATCGGCACGCCCGACCACTGGCACGCGATCATCGCCGTCCAAGCCGCGAACGCGGGAAAGCACATCTACGGTCAGAAGCCCCTCTCGCTGACGGTCGCCGAAGGCCGCGCGATGTCGGACGCCGTCGCGAAGAACAAGGTCGTTTGGCAGACGGGAAGTCAGCAGCGGTCGGATCGTAATTTCCGACGTGTCTGCGAGCTCGTGCGCAACGGCCGGATCGGCAAGATCCACACGGTCACCTGCGGCCTGCCCGGTGGCATTCCGGACTACGGCCACTGCGCGAAGAAGACGAAGACCGAACCCGTGCCGAAGGGCTTCAACTTCGACATGTGGCTCGGCCCGGCTCCCGAGGCCGAGTACTGCCCGGCGCGCGTCGGCGTCAACTTCCGCTGGAACCTCGACTACTCGGGCGGGCAGGTCACTGATTGGGGCGGCCACCATCCCGACATCGCCCAGTGGGGTCTCGGCACCAACCTCTCGGGTCCCGTCGCGATCAAGAACCAGAAGGCCAAGTGGGCCGAGCATCCGGTCTACAACACCGCGACGCAGTACTACTTCGAGTGTCATTACGCGAACGGCGTGAAGATGATCATTCGCTCGGGCGCCAAGCGCGGCGGCGTCCTCTTCGAGGGCTCCGACGGATGGGCATGGGCCGATCGAGGCCGGCACGAGGTTTCGTCGGACGAGCTCAAGAACACGAAGATCGGTGACGACGAGATCAAGCTCTACAAGAGCGACCATCACGTGAAGAACTTCATCGACTGCTGCTTCTCGGGCAAGCCGACCGTAGCACCCGTCGAAGAGGCCCACCGATCGATCTCGCTCGCTCACCTCGGCAATATCGCCATGCGCCAAGGCCGCGATCTCAAGTGGGATCCGAAGAAGGAGCAAATCATCGGCGACAAGGGCTCGAACGACATGCTGAGCCGCGAGTACCGCAAGCCGTGGAAGCTCGCCTAGCAGCCCGTTGAAGAAGTCGATTCGTCCAAGCACTTCTTCAACAGGCTACTGGTCCGCATTTCTCACCGAACTCTTGCTGCGTCGACGTATCTCGAACGCTGGC
>CAYZGY010001163.1:0-2332 GCA_964478085.1 uncultured Planctomycetia bacterium | reverse complement strand
CCTTGAGCGTCTCGCGAAAGTTCCACTGACCGCCGACAGCAATCTCGCACTTACCATCGCCGTCGATGTCCCTCGCGGTGATGCAGACGTTGTCACGCTCGGTGAGATCCTTCGCGATGATGTGCTTCTTCCACGTCGGGTTCTCGTACCACTGAAAGGTCTTCTTGTCGGCGAGAACGATGTCGGGAAGCTTGTCCCCGTTGACGTCGGCGATCTGGATGCCGTAGCCGATCTCGATCTTGTCGATCTCCTGCTCGTGCCATTGGTAGAGCGGCGGCTCGGCGGCGAATCCACGACTCGTGTGGGCGATCGTGATGAACGAGAGACAGAGAGCAACGACACAACGACCGAAGCGCGACGTTTCGAAGAGCATGTTAGAATCCTGAAATTCAGACCGTGATGCGGCGGGAGAGAGTTACCGCCTCAAAGCTTAGGCGAATCCCCCGCCGAAATCCCCGGCGAAATTCCCGGCGAAGACCACTAGCCTGGATTCCCATGGTGGGGTTGTTTCGGTTCTGAAGGAATTGGAGTGACCTGCTTCCCGGACTCCCCCCGTGACGACGGAGAGGTTCTCGGAATGATCGTCATCCTCGAGCGCATGATCGACACGAACCGCTGGTTCGACGACTGGGACGAGATGCTCGAGTTCCGATTCGCCTCACCCGAGCTCAACCGCGTGCGACGTGCCTGCGCGCGACTCGACCTCGAGGAGCGATCCGGTCCCGCGAAGCTCGACTACTTTTCGACCGCGGGCACGGAGATGCTCCACGAGCTCCTCGACGATCTGCGTAGCGAAGTGGCAGCATCCTCGACAGACTGAACGATCCGGTCGTCCGGTAAGCCCTCCCGAGTTCCCAGAACCCTCCCTCACGTTGCCCGTAATCTTCAGGCGTCGTAGCCTTCTCGGTACGACGACTCGAGCGCAAGGCAAGTCGGAGAGAGGGCATGAGGGAAACACGCATCGCACGGCGAGCGCTGTGGGCGCTCCTCTTAGCGGTCCTTGGTATGACGACCACGGTTCGCGCGGACGATTGGATCTGGAGTGTCGCGCTTCCGACGAGCACGTCGGCTCTGAACGCGGAAGCGATCTTCTCGGAGGTCGTTCCGGCGGTCGACCGAGACGTGACCGGCGCGTCGCTCGGCTTCGGTGTCGTCGAGTTCTACGAATCTCGTGATGACTCGGAAAGGCTCCTCTACCCGAGTCTCTCGATAACGAGCGACTCGACGCCATCGAGCTCGGCCGACCTCCGACTCCGCGACGAGGTGTTCGTTCGGCCGAGTCCAGCTCCCGCCAGCTTCGTCGAGGCGCCACGACTGACCTCGGAAGTCGACCCGATCACGAGAGTGATTCGAAGACTGCCCCTCGACGACCTCGCGGAGTACGGCATTCGTCTCGACCGAGGCGTCGCCTGGGACATCAGCCGGGAGTGGACTGCGCGTGTCAGTGGAGAGTGGTCGCTTCAAGACCGCCCGCTTCCGAAGGAAGCGAAGTCGGGCGAGCCGCGCGAATACGGCCGCTACACCGTCCACCTCTTCGTCGCGCTGGACATCTGACCCGGACCCGCTGTCAAAGAGCTCGGCCGAGCTCCTCCGGGACGGAAGATTGGTGCTCGGCCGATTTCGGCGGCTTCACTCGTGCTCGCGACCATCCCCACAACGACCGCGAGACTCGTGAAGCTACAGGATTCTATCGTTCGAGAGCGCTGCGCTTACGCCTCCGTGCTCTGTCGACGCTGACGACGACGCGAGACGACGCGAGACGACACCGGCGCCGAGGCTGCCGAGACCGAGGAGCGCCATCGTGGCAGGCTCGGGAATCGGATCGGGATCCGGAGGGGCCGTCAGGCCGATCGACGTGTCGATTCGGAACGTCGAGGCGACCGTGTGTCGCTCGGCAAAGAAGAGATCGAAGTCGTAGGTCTGGCCGACCGTCAAACCGAGCGAGTCGAGGCTGACCGACGCGCTCTGCGCGGCGTGAACACCACCGAGGTCGACGACGAGCTCCTCGTTGAGAAGACCCAGACGTCGTCGTCACCGGTGAACGTGAACGTCTCGCCGCCCTGATACGTGAAGCTCGAGTGGAGCTCGAGTGGAGCTCGAACGTGAAGTGGTAGTTGTGGATGCGGCCTTCGTTCCCGAAGAGTTGACCGTCGATCGGGAAGAAGCTCTGGTTCGTGTACGTGAATACGTTCGGATCCGCGGTAATCGTGTCGTCGAGCGTCAGGTCGATCGAGGTCGACAAGTTGACGCCGGCGACGTCGTTGTACCACTGATGGAACCCGTCAGTCGCGAGCCTGTCGTCCGTGATGTGTGCTGAGACGGCTTCTCCACG
>CAYZGY010001162.1:0-2334 GCA_964478085.1 uncultured Planctomycetia bacterium | reverse complement strand
TGCGCGTCAAACCCACTCTGCTGGTCGGGGTGAATCGCTCGAGCGAAGCTCGAGCCACAGGGGGCTTCCCGAAAGCCCCCGCACGCACCACCGCACTGCGCGTCAAACCCACTCTGCTGGTCGGGGTGAATCGCTCGAGCGAAGCTCGAGCCACAGGGGGCTTCCCGAAAGCCCCCGCACGCACCACCGCACTGCGCGTCAAACCCACTCTGCTGGTCGGGGTGAATCGCTCGAGCGAAGCTCGAGCGACAGGGGGCTTCCCGAAAGCCCCCTAAAAAAACAGCCTCCGCCGCCCGGCCGTCAGCCGTCTTCTCCACAGTCCGAAACCTGACACCCCAACTCCGAGGGAGCCGCCGTGCCACAACCCGGATAGGGCGGCGGAGGCGGCGCGCCTCGACGAAACAGATGATTGAGGAGGTAGAGCGCATCGGAGATGTCCACCTCGTCATCGCTGTTCGTATCGCACGCGATTTCGCAACCCGGCATGTCGGGAGACGAGAAGGTATGCCAGAGAAGATTGACGACGTCGCTGATGTCGACGCTGCCATCTCCCGTGCAATCTCCGCGCGTGAATCGTGGAGTCAGGGCCGCGCGGAAGCTGCAGCACTCGGCAAGGCCGGTGAGACTTCCGTCGAGCGATCGAGCCCGCAAGCAGATCTCGAACTCGCCGGCCTCGGGCACCTCGAACTCCCACCGGCGATCGTCACCGTTGATCGTGTCGAAGTGAATGGGCACACCATCTTTCGCCACATGGACCTGGATAAACGAGGCGCGCTCGTTCAGATGCCATCCGAGCGAGAGGGCCCCACCGGAAACCTCGCACTGGACGAGCTCGAACACGGGCGACAGGGCCATCTCGATCGACCGTCCGGCGTCGAGCACGGGGTAGGATCGCTGGCTCGCGATGTCGAAGACCTCGCGATCGTTCTCGGTCAACATACGTCGAATGAGCGGTGCCGACAGCGTCGGATCGGCGTGGCGTATCAACGCGACCACACCCGTGACATGCGGGCAGGCCTGCGAGGTGCCACGAAGCGAACGGAAGAGCTCGGGCTCACCGTCGATGAGCGCGCAGCTGACGATGTTCTCGCCAGGCGCGACGAGATCGAGGAACGGCGCTCGGCTCGAAAAGCTGGACAGCTCGTTGTCATTTCCCCGGTGATTGATCGAGCCGACCGAGATGATGGACGACACGCAGGCGGGCGTCGTCAACTTACGCATCTCGCCCGCGTTTCCTGCAGCTGCACAGACGACGATGTCGTTATCGAGCGCGAGCTGAGCAGCCCTCGTCAGGGACGGAAAGCTGTTGTCACACTCGGTGTCGAACTGATGCGTCGAAACCTGGAGGCTCATATTGACCGCATCGACGCGCACTCCCTCGTCGATCGCCAGCTCGAGCACGTGGTCGAGCCCGCGGACCCAATCCGAGAGGAAGCCGCGGTTCTGGTCGTCGAGAACCTTGACGCTGATCAATCGAACGCCCGTCGCGACGCCCGTCGGAACCTGGCCGTCAGGGGTGCCACGCGAGCCGACGATACCTGCGACGTGCGTTCCGTGACCGTGACGATCGAGAACGTTGTCCGATTCGTCCTCACCGGCCTGAAGGAAGCGCTTCTCAAACTCGTAGAGGCGGGCCGACTCGAGCGCCGGATGATGCTCCTCGATCCCCGTGTCGAGAACCGCGACGACCGAGCCCGCTCCTTCGACACCGAGAGCGTACGCGCGGTCGGTGTTGATGAACGGCCGGCTGTCGTTGAGCGCCCCCGTGCCCTCGAGGTCACAGTAGACCGTCTTGACCTCGGGAATCTGAGCGATCTGCTCGAGGACTTCGCGATCGTCGACCTCGATGACTACGGACGGGACCCAGCGGTATTGGTAGCGCACCTTGGCCTCGCCCGCGAGGTCGCTGATCTCGGCCTGGACCGCTTCGGTGACCTGACGGTAGCTCGCCGAAGAAAAGCTGGACGTCGGTTCGTAGTAGACGAAGACGATCGTCTTGCCGTCCTTCGCGAGCGCTTCGTCCACGTCGGAACGAATCTTCGAGGGCTCCTCAGGGGTCTCTCCGGTGTTCCGATTCTGCCCGAATACCGCCGAGTTCATCAGAAAGACGGATCCCATCAGGAGTACGGCGATCATCGCCGCACCGCTCCGAAGTACCGACCTCTGACTCTCAGCTCGTTGGCTCCCGACTCGAGGCATCACAGCAGTCCCTCCGCGGCGGTCGCCCCGGCGAGATCCTCTCTCGGAGAGTCTCGGTAGGAACGCAACGCCGTCATTGTCGTTCGTGGGGGGGGGGGGGGGGGGGGGGGGGGGGGGGGGGGGGGGGGGGGGGGG
>CAYZGY010001161.1:0-2335 GCA_964478085.1 uncultured Planctomycetia bacterium | reverse complement strand
GGAGATCCGCGGGCTTCACGACGACGGCTTCGAGATCGGCAACCATACGCGCGATCACATGGGCGTGACGGACGCGAACGTCCCGAATCTCGACGAGCAGTTGAGGGCGATCGAGGCGAAGTGTCGCGAGCACGGCATTCCGAAGCCGGTCACCTTTGCGTGGCCCGGGAACGCCATCTCCGACACGGCATTCCCTGTTTTCGAGCGTCACGGAATCGTCTTCGCGCGCCGTGGGGGAGCACCCGAGTATCCGTACGACGAGGGACGAGGTCTCGCGTACGAGCCGGGTCTCGATCACCCGCTGCTCCTTCCTAACGCGGCCGACGCACGCCCGAAGTGGACGCTCGAGGACTTCGTTCGCGGCGTGAAGCAAGCGCGCGATGGAAAGATCGCGATCATCCAGTTTCACGGCGTTCCCGAAGGCGAGCACCCCTGGGTGCATACGCCGAAGGAGCGATTCGAGGAGTACATATCGTGTGATCCAGCGCGGCGAGTGGATCTGTGCCGAGCTCCTCCTCGTCCACAACACACCGGGTAAGCGCGATGGCGAGCAGGCCTTCTGGATCGATGGCGAGCTGCGCGGCTACTGGCGCGGGATCAGCTGGCGTACGGACCCGAAGCTCCTTGCGAACGCGCTCACGATCGAGGCGTACCTCACCGATCGCTGGACGAAGCAGAAGCGGAATACCGTCTACTTCGACAACGTCGTGATCGCGACGAAGTACATCGGGCCCGTCGGAATGTCCAAACAGAAGTGAGCGGTTAGCTCAGCTTCCACGGGCTTCGCATTTTCGGCCCGCGCAGGTCGTTTGCAGCGGCATCGCCGATGAACTCCTCCGTCTCCGGGTTCCACTTGAGCTTGCGTCCCGTCAGCATCGCGATGTTGTTCAAGTGACAGATCGACGCCGATCGGTGACCGATCTCCGCGTGCGCGACGGGCTGCTTGCGGCTCTTGACCGAGTCGAGGAAGTTGCGGTGGTGGCCCGGCGAGCGGCCGACCTGGATCTCCTTCTCGCCGATCTTCTCCTTGAGGAGCTCAGGATCGCTCGCGGAGAGGCGGCAGCCGTGGACGTGGACGAAGATCCAGCCTTCGGAGCCTTCGTACTTGAGTCCGCGCGGCCCCTTGCTCGTCCCGATCATCTGGATGCCGTTCGCGAACGTGTTGACGTACTCGTAGTCCATGAACGTGTCGTAGAGACCCGTCCCGCGGACTCCCTTGCACTCTACCTCGACGGGGCCGGTCAGCTCGGTGCCGAGACCCATCTGCGCGAGGTCGATGACATGCGCGCCGCGGTCGGTCATCTCACCGCCGCCGTGCGCGAGCATGAAGCGCCACCAGAAGTGGCAGCCGCGCGAGCGGTAGGGGACCTTCGGAGTGTGTCCGAGCCAGAAGTCGAAGTCGAGACCTTCGGGCACGGGCTCGGGTTCGGGGAGCTTCGTGAACTTCTTGACGTCGAGGTGGTGGGGCTCGGTGCACGGCATCTGGATCAAGATGCGCTGGAGCTTCCCGATGCGACCGTTGAGCACGAGCTCGGCGGCGTAGCGCGAGTTCGAGTTCGAGCGCTCGTGACTTCCGGTTTGGCAGACGCGCTTGTTGCGCTGGATCGCGTCGGCGACGGCACGACCTTCCGCGATCGAGTTTGCGAGAGGCTTCTCGCAGTAAACGTCCTTGCCGGCCTCGGCAGCAGCGATCGAGGTGAGGGCGTGCCAGTGATCGGGCGTGGCGATGATCACCGCGTCGATGTCCTTGATCTGCAGCAGCTCGCGAAAGTCCTTGAAGCTCTTGCAGCCCTTGCCGTACTTCTTTTCGACCTGCTCGCGAGCGGGATCGCGACCAGCGGTCCGTCCGCGGTAGTAGCGCGACGATCGCTTCTCGACGTCGGCGACGGCGACGACCTGAACGTCCTTCTGGCCCATGAAGGTTCGCATGTTGCTCGTGCCACGACCGCCGACACCGATGCAGCCCATGACGATGCGCTCGCTCGGAGCGGGACGACCGTCCTTGCCGAGCGCGGAGCCCGGGATGTAGAGCGGCGCCGTCGAGGCGGCCGCCCCCGCCCGCGCCGTTTTGAGGGAGCGTACTCGCGGGGCCCGGCGGGGAGTCGGGGTGGGGTTCCGCTCGGTCATGATTCTGTGCTCCTGGCTCCCGTCCCTCACGCCCATGAACAGGGCGCAGAGGCGGTCCGATTCGATTGTCGCTTCTTGTCACCTCGGTTCGATCGAGGTTGGCAATGTCACGCCTCATCTTAGAAACTGAGACCCTGAGCCGCAATCGCGAAACCAGCTATCAGATCGAGGCCTGACGCGTGAATTTCCGCCTGTCGTTCCTTCTGGC
>CAYZGY010001160.1:0-2343 GCA_964478085.1 uncultured Planctomycetia bacterium | reverse complement strand
GAAGCGAAACCTCTCACCGAAACGCTGCACTCCGGTCGACTGGACGAGGAACGCCAGTCGGTTCAACCGGTCGGGGAAGCGCAGGCGGGTCTCAGAAACCTCGGCCGAGGAGGCAGCGCGGAGGAATTCGATACTCCGACACCAGGTTTCGCCGACGTCTCTCGGGATGCCTTGGGGCCGAGTGATCTCCTCGACGATCTCGCGAAAGGCGTCGAGCTCTCGGGGTTGAAGGCAGACCTCGAAGCTCGTGTCGAGGAGCCGAGCCTCGTCGCATCGAGATCAGCGAGCGGTTGAGTACCAGCTGCTGCTCGGTTGCGAAGATCAGCTGGTAGCCGTCGAGCTCCGAGAACTGCTTCGGCCAGAAGCACCGATCGTCTTGCGGGACGCCCGTCTGGCAGGAGCGGCAGAGTGTCCCCTTACCGAGCGCTGAGCATCCAGCTTGTTCGAGGCGTTCCCATTCTTTCGCGTAGTCGCCACAGTCGTCAGCAGGACGCGGACGCAAGACCGTCGACCGTACGGGAGACCGTGTCGGATCGGCAACGAGGGTCCGCTCGTTGATGATGTTCCATGTCGGGGCGGTGCAAACAACGAGGCCGAATCGTTGATAGGTGTCGGGGTGACCAACCAGCCGGTCGACGGCCTCGCTCTTCCCCACCCCGACCGCGAGGCGGTAGAGCGCCTGCACTCGCCTCTCCACCTCCAGTAGAATCTCCGACGGCGTCAGGCATTCGCTCCGAAACCTGTCGAGCTCGTGCTCGGTGATCAGCATCGGGAGCTACTCCGCGGCGTCGCCTGACTCGTCGCTATGCTCCTTCGGCGTGAACCCACCGACCGCGTCGAGTTTCCTGCGCACCCTCTCGACGTCCGCGATGTCGGCGGAGCTGAGCTGCGGGAACGCCGAGGAAAGCTTGAGCCCTTCCTCGCACGCTGTCTGAAACGCGGATATCGCTGCCGCACCTCGGTCGGCGGTCTCCGAGAGAGGTCGGACCTCCACGCGGTAGCGACTCCCGTCGCGACGGACGAAGATCACCTTGTTCGAGACGTCCGGATCCTTGATGTGCGGGATCAGGTGGGCTCCAAGGGAATCTGGCCCTCGTTTCTTCGAGATCCGGAGCACCTCGACCCGCCGGGACTCGACGTTGAAGACCGGCAGGAGGAAGAACTCCTGCGGCGCGGAGCCGAGAAAGCAGACGGGACAGTCGTGGCCCGGGCAGGGGAAGTACGACCGGACTGCCTCGTCGGATTCGTAGTGCAGCGTGACCTCGTCGGTGTCGCCCGTGAAGGCGAGTATCATGGTCGGCTCGCGGCCGAGGCGGCACTCGGTCAGTCCGGTGGGCTGGTTGTCATCTTGGGTCTCGAAGTGGTCGATCAGACTGGACATGGGCATGCCTCCTTCTCGGAAATGCCTTGGATGAGAATCGTCAAACACGAGGAGGCTACGCGGATGATCAGTCGACGAGAGAGATCGAGGGCGATCGGCTCGTCTCGCTTCGGAGCGAGTTGAGGAACGAGCTCCGATCGACGACCCACCGTCGGCCGAGCTTGCGGCCGGGGATCTGCCCGGATCGAAGCAGTGCCCGGACCGCCGACAACGAGATCCGCAATGACGCGGCGAGGTCTTCGGTGAGACAGACCTCCGGGAGCATCACAGAGCGGGTCGCTGCGATGGCGGCTCGAACTCGATCGTCGCTTTTCAACACGCATTCTCCTTCAACGGGTAACGGCACCCGAGGAGGGAGAATCTGGGGTAGAAAAACGAGAATCCCCTAAGTGACCTGGACGTATCAGGTTGGGCCTTGTGGCCGGGTGTCAGTCGGAGGCTACTCGCCGAACTTCGGTCTCGAGCCAACGCTCCGCGTGACGGATAGAGTCCTCCGTCTTCTCAGAGAGTCGCGCGATCTCCGCTCGGCTGGTGTCGGTGGTGAGATACTCGAAGGCCTCATCCACAGCGAGACCTCGACGCCGACCTCGGTCGAGAACCTCCCTCACGATCCTGGCGGTCTCCGCTTGTAGGAGGCCATCGGATGGGCCGGATGCTCCTGAAGTGGATTCGCGACAGGAGTCGATCGTCACGCTCGCGGCGGGAGCGTTTTTCCGCGATCGAAGGGAATCTCGGATCGTCCGACTGTCGTAGCCGTACTCGCCGTCCTTGCCTCGGCGGATGACGCCTTCCCGAGCGTTGATCCAGAGTTCACTTTCGACTTCTTCGGGCTCGAGTGGGTTGGAGACCAACATCGCCCCGCACTTCCTCACGTAGTAGCTGGCGGCCAAACGACAGCCTTTCTGGATGGCCGACATACGCTGCGCGTCGGGGATTCGAGGTGAAATTTCGAAACGCCACAG
>CAYZGY010001159.1:0-2344 GCA_964478085.1 uncultured Planctomycetia bacterium | reverse complement strand
AGTCCGCTGGGGGGCAGTCCGCTGGGGGGCAGTCCGCTGGGGGGCAGTCCGCTGGGGGGCAGTCCGCTGGCGGCGGAGATGACATCCTCCTCTCGGACGCCGAGCTCGACATTCTCGGCGGCGACGACGAGATCGACTTCGGCATCGACATCGGTGGCGGCGATGATGCCGCAGCCGACGAGCCCGCGCCGGCGGCGGCCGAGCCTGCTGCCGATCTCGGCGGCGATCTTTCGCTCGACGACGACCTCCCCGAGATCGACCTCGGCGGTGGCAGCGACGAGCTCGATCTTGGCGGCGGTGGCGGTGATGAGACCGTCCTCGACCTCGACGACATGCTCGACGGCGATTCCGAGTCGACCACGCCCATCCCGGGTGGCGGCCTGGGCGCGGGAGGGGGCGGTGACGATCTCGACCTCGATCTGGGAGGCGGTGGCCTCGGTGGCGACCTCGGCGACGAGACGCTCCTCGACACCGACATCCTCGATCTCGGCGACGACACGGACGCCGACACCTTCGAACTCGACACGACCGAAGACACGCTGATCGACCCGGCCGAGGAGGGCACGCTCCTTCGCGGTGGTGGCGCTCGCGTCATGACGATGCGTAAGAAGAAGAGCCACGCGGGCTGGACCTCGGTCCTCGCGATCGGTGGCCTTCTGATGCTCATTCCGCTCGCGGTCCTGCTCTCGACGGTTCGTCTCGACGACCTCCAGATGGGCGACGTCGTCAATTCGCAGGACAACGCCAAGCAGGAGTGGATCCACGAGTACGGCGAGTACTTCAAGGGCATGATCGGCTCGCTGGCCGACATGTTTAACAAGTAATCGCGCCTCGGAATTCTCCGTAGAACTCTGACGACGGCCCCTGTCGAAACCGGCGGGGGCCGTTTTCGATGCGGTCGAGTTCGCGCCTCGAGAGCCTGAATTGTGGTGTCCCGCGAAGCCGGTAGCTGTCCTTGTGGCATTCGTGAAAAGGCTTTACAAGCTCTCGACAGGTCCGATATAGTGCGCGGCGGTATTCCGAAGGTCGCATCCAGTCTGCCGATACGGTGGCTTCCCAGTCAGCCGCTTCCGTAGCTGGGTGTAACCGATCTCAGGTTACAGAAAAGAAGAGAAACCGCCTCCCGGGCGGGTAGGAACCCAGCGGAGCTATGTCTCCCCGGCGATACGTCTGACAGGAAGACGGGGCTCCCAATAGGAAGGAAGTGAAGAAATGCGCATGCGCCAAGCGATTTTGCGTGGGCTTTGTGTCGTGACGTTGCTGCCGATGGGCGTCAGTTGCGTCTCCTACGGCGCGTACAGCGGGCTCCAGGACGAGCTCGAGCGTACGCAGGCCGCGAATCGTCACCTCGTCGACCAGTACAACCGTGCGGTCCTCGACGGCAAGATCAACAAGGGCGGGACGACGATCGATGGCATCGATCCGCAGACCTACCAGGACCTCCAGGCCCGCTTCGCGGAGCTCTCGCGCAACTACGAGCAGCTCAAGAACGAGCAGGTCCGCATCGACGAGGGTGAGGTCAATAAGATCGACGGCGCCGAGTACGAAGACGGTGGCATCCGGCTCGGTGCGGGGCTCCTCTTCAACTCGGGCGAGTCGAAGCTCAAGTCGACGCAGCTCGCTCCGCTCGATGGTGTCGCCGATCTCCTGCAGCGCGAACACCCGGGTGAGATGATCCTCGTCGAGGGACACACGGACACCGATCCGCTCAAGTCGACCCTCGGAACCTACCGGTTCAACCTCAACCTCGGCTACCAGCGCGCGTACAACGTGTTCCAGTACCTGCAGAAGAAGCACGGTATTCCCGAGAGCCGTTTTCGCATCGAGTCGTACGGCTTCACGAAGCCGCTCGATCCGTCGACGGCGAACACGAAGGAAGGCAAGCGTAAGAACCGCCGCGTCGTGATTCGAGTCGCTGGTAAACAATACTGAGCCTTCCCGCTGGCCGTCGCGGTGGCTATCCTGGACGCATGAACCCGCGTCCAGCCGAACCGCCGCGGCCGCTGGCACCCGAGCTCAGCGGCACTGATCGTCGCGAGCTTTCGAAGCTGGCTTGGCGGAGCCTCATCGAGGCGTGTCCGAAGGACGCGTCCGATCGAGAGGGTTCCGGCAAGCCGGTTTTCGTTGCGGAAGAGCTCTCCGATCTTCTTTCGGAGGGGCTTTCGCCGGCCCTGAAGCGTTCGCGCGGTGTTTTCGTGACCCTGTGGACCCGGCGTGAAGGCCAAGATTCCCGCCTGCGTGGCTGCATCGGCGCTCCTCGCGCGACCGAGCCACTCGCGAGCGCCGTTGCGAACCACGTGCGTGGCGCCGCCTTCAGCGATCCGCGGTTCGCGCCGTTGACGCC
>CAYZGY010001158.1:0-2348 GCA_964478085.1 uncultured Planctomycetia bacterium | reverse complement strand
AGCCGAAACGCTGTCGGCCCTGTCGCGAGCAACGAAAGGCTAACGCGGGACGTGGCGGTGGCGGTGGCGGTGGCGGCGGCGGTGGATACCGTGGCGGTGGAGGAGGCGGTGGTCGCGGTGGTGGCTACCGAGGCGGTCGAGATGGCGGCGGTCGAGATGATCGCGGCGGCGGATTTCGCGAGAGCTTCGAGGTCGTCTGTGCCGACTGCGGGTGCACGACGACCGTCCCGTTCAAGCCGACGGGAGAGCGCCCCGTGTACTGCCGGGACTGCTTTCGATCACGACGTGATTGAATTCCGAGCTCACTCCGCCGACACGGGCTTCTCCACTCGTCGCGCGCCGGCCCGCTCCACAAGTCGATAAAGGAACGCGTCCGACGTCAGGAGCGACGTGATCAGCGCCTTCATGCTGCCGCCGCTCTCGCGGTAGGCGCGGTGCGCCTCCTGGAGGACAGGTGCATCGTTGAGGGTCTCGTTTCTGCCCATCCAGAAGCGGAAGGCGTGGCGTACGAAGACTTGCTCGGCGCGTTCGCTCTCGGCGATCTTTCGGATCATCTCGAGGGCGTTCGCGACCTTGCCGTCGAGCTCGGTATCGCCGGAGTCTATGATCTCGCCGGTGGTGTCGACGGGCTCGCCCAGCTCCGTGGTTCGGTACAAGCCGGCGAGGTTGTACATCTCGAAGGGGAGCCCGAGCGGGTCCATCTTCTGATGGCAGGTCCAGCAGTACTTCTCCCTCGTCACGCGCATTCGCTCGCGCAGCGTCTTCTCCGGCTCGTCGGGCAGCATCGCGTCGACGGTGATCGGCACGTCGGGAATCCCCCCTCCGAGCAGGCGTTCTCGAATCCAGATGCCGCGATGGATGGCGTGGTTGTCCATCGCGTCCGAATGGGAAACGAGCCAGGACGGGTGCGTCAGGATTCCTAATCGCTGCCCCACGGGGACCGTCGCCAGGATTCGATCAGGCTTCATCGATCCGTTGCCGAAGCTGCGGCGGCTCACACGAGCGTAGATCTTCGGGCCACTCAGCTTCGCCGGCCTGACGTTCGGAGTTGCGTTCTTCTTCTTTCGATTCCGATTCCTGTTTCCGTTCTCGACCTTTCTCTTCGCGGCGTTGAGCGCCTTCCTCTTCCGATTCAGGGACCTCTTGACCTTCCTGTCTCGGGGTTTGGCCTTCGACTCGGCCAGGAGCTCGGCGACCTCTGCCTCGAGTGCGAGGATCTCGGCCGAGGCTTTCTCGGACGCCTCGTCCGACTGAGCCGCCTCGGCGGCCTCTCGGGCTTTCCGCGCAGCCTCGGCTCTCGCGATGGCCTTCTTGTCGAGACGCTCGCCGAAGTACCTATTGTCGTTTCTGCTGACGACGACCTTGTCCGTCGTCAAGAGCTGCCGGAACACGTCCTTGTCTTCCTCGAGGATCAGCTCGATAAGTCGGTCGGTGCTCGCGGTCGCATCGAACATCGAGCGGTAGTGATTCTGCCCTCTTCCGCCCACACCGGCCTGCGCCAGCGCCTTGGTGTCCTTGCAGATGTAGCCGCCGAGGTCGTAGTCGAAGAAATCTCGGAAGAACCGCAGCACGCGAGGCTTTCGAGTGCTCGGATCGTTCAGCATACGCTCCACCTCGCGCCGAACGTCTTCCCGAGTTCGCATGCGTCCGGATATGATCGCCGTCCTCAGCTCTTTATCCGGCCTGATGTAGCGCAACGCGTGGTTGACCGCGAGGCCCAGCTCCCAGTCCTTCAGTTGGACACGACCGTGACGATCGGGCTCATCCTTCTCACCGAGCTCGGGGCGAAACAGCGCGTCTCGATCGAGGAAGATCGCCGACAAGCCGAGGACGACGCCCTGCTCCTTGCCGAGCTTCGCGATCGAGTCCTCGAGGATGCTCACGTACGCGTCGGACTCCTGCTTCGTCGGCGGGCGAAAGGTCAGCGCCTCGAACAGATCATCGGCGGCGGCTCGCAGACGCGCCTCGGTCACGCCCGGATCTTTCATCAGCTCGTAGACCGGCGTCAACGGACGCACGACCTTCGTGCTGTAGACCAAGGCTGTGGGCAGACCGCGGATGTCGCCGACCATCTTGTACGTGTTTGGATCGTCGGTGATCTGCTCCGGCTTGGCGATGCTCAGCGGGCCGTAGGCCATGTAGCGGATGATGTCCCCCGCCATGCCGATGATCTGCGTCGACTCGGCGCCATTGACCGAGTACAGGTCGGGATAGTTCTCCAGACCGTGAGTTCGCGCGGAAGCGAGGACGACCGGCACGCTCTTGACCGAGGTGGCGTACGCCACCGTTCCGCCCTGCCACTTGATGATGCGGTCGACGCCGAAGTAGAGCTTCAGCTCTCCGCCATG
>CAYZGY010001157.1:0-2355 GCA_964478085.1 uncultured Planctomycetia bacterium | reverse complement strand
GCTGAAGCACGGTGCGGCTGAAGCACGGTGCGGCTGAAGCACGGTGCGGCTGAAGCACGGTGCGGCTGAAGCACGGTGCGGCTGAAGCACGGTGCGGCTGAAGCACGGTGCGGCTGAAGCACGGTGCGGCTGAAGCACGGTGCGGCTGAAGGGCGGTGTCTCGATGTCGATCACTTTTCCGGGAAGTACGGTCGGCCCGATCCGTAGTGGAGCAAGTTGTACGGCGGGACTCGGTCCTGCGGCGTGTCGCCCGTGACGAGCTCGCAGGCGATCCCGTAGAGCCACGGGTACGGGCGAATCACGACTTCGCGGCGGGTGTAGCTCATCTTGTTGCCCCACGCCGCGCCGGTACCGACGACGTCGAATCGTGTCAGTCGTCGCTTCGCCTTGTCGTACTCGATGAAGCCCAGCACCCGGATCTCGCTACCACGGCTGCGAGGTTGCGAACGAAGCTCGAGGAGCAGTCCTTTGCCGAGACGTGCGTAGCCTTCGAGTCGCAGCTGGATCTTGCCGTCGTCGACCGCTTCGACTTTCGCCACGAGCGACGATTCGCGCGTCGCGAGTCGATTGACGCTTCCTTCCATGTAGTCGATCCCGATCGTCTCGAAGAATCGTTGGCGAATCTCTCGGGAAGCCTCGACCGAATCACCGACGGCGGCCTTCTCGAGAACGAGCGATCGCCACTCGTCCTCGGTGAGCCAGAGCATGTCGTTCTGCGTCTCGACCGGCCAGCGATCCGGATTCTGCTCGTAGTAGAATCGCGGCGCGCGAACGAGCTTCTTGTCCTTCCCGCGATCGAGGTAAGTGCAGAAGCCACGAATCGCGACGCCGCCCTTCGGTAGCACGGGCACGGGCCTCCTCGGCGGCTTCGCCTTCGACGCGTCGGGCAATTCGGTACGGCGTACGTCGATCGGCAAGGCGCGGTACGCCGCGAGTACCGGAGCGAGCTCCTTCTCGCGCAAACGCAGAGACGCCTTCTTCGCGAGTCTCTTTCCTGCGGCCGTCGCCACGACGAGATGATTGCCACCCGCGCCGATTCGCTTACAGAACTCGAGCTCGTGGGAGTTGCCGCGGAAGTAGGTGTCGAGAGCGACAGGAACGAAGTGCTTCGTGACGTACTTCGGATCGACTTGGGTCCCGGTGAACCACCGGGCACGATTGGACGTGCACGCGCCTCATGTACGACCGAGCGGGCTGCCGTCGGCGGCGGTGAAGATCACGAGCGGCTTGTCCTCGCGAACCGCCACCGCACGCGCCTCGGTGATGCTCGTGAGCCAGGGGATGTCACGCCAGTGGCTCTCGCCGGGTTGCGGCTTGATCAGCTTCTGCAGTCGGTCGAAGTCGTCCGCCGAAAACGACGGAGCGAGGTCGGCAGCGCCCAGCGAGCCGACCGTCGATACCAAGATCGAAAACGCCACACTGAAGATAGTTCGCATCGTGAGCTCCATCGCGAAAGTTCCTGGCGTCGAGATGATCCGTACGGATGCAGTGATCGACCGCCGTGCCTATCGAAGGCTCGAGTCTTTCACGGGCTTTCCGTTCGTCGTCAGAATCTGGAAGTGATGAAAGCCCGCCCTCATGCCGGAGTAGCGCCAGACGACCTTCTTGTCGCGCGTCACCTCGAGCAGCTTCACACTCTTCCCCTTGGCGTGGTAGCTCGTGATCACGGTGTTTCCGTTCGGCAGACGCTGAACGCCGCAAGCGTCGTCGAGGAGCTTCTCGCCGAGATCTTCGTTCGTCACGCTCCAGACGATCTTGCCCTTCGCGTCGACCTCGATGACTCGATTGCCATTGGTGCACCCGATGAGCGTGTTGCCGTTCGCCAATCGAATCGCCGTGAACGGCCAATCGCGCTTCTTGCGGCCGCGGTCGTCCGTCGGAATCGCCCGCAGGACCTTGCCCGTCTTCGGATCGTACTCCTTGACGGCGAAGTCGAGCAGGTGCGGCGCGATGTAGTTTCCGTTCGGCAGGATTCGCAGCATGCGCGTCTGCATGTGCGCGTTCTTCTTCTGGCAGGCGAGCGGCATGCTCGACTCGACCTGTCCCTCACGATTCACGACGATCGCGCGTGGCTCGGGACCGAGCTCCGCGATGAGGTACTTGCCGCCCGGAAGCGCCTGCGCCGTGCTGATCTCCTTCTGCTGGCCCTGGTACTCGAAGACGATCTTCTTCGTCTCGCGTTCGACCTCGACCACGACCATGGCCCAGCGTCCGTCCCGGGACACGAGCAGATCGCGGGCCCACGGATAGTCGGTGACGAGCGCCTCGGTCTTTCGCCACTCCTCCTCGGTGCGCTGCTCGACGGGCACGTAGGCCTCGAACTCGACCAGCTCCGCGGGGTTGAGGGTGAATCCT
>CAYZGY010001156.1:0-2365 GCA_964478085.1 uncultured Planctomycetia bacterium | reverse complement strand
CTCGCGAATCTGTGTTTCGTCAAACTGCCGACCACGGCCCGTCGGCGTGTTGATCACGAGCGTGACGCGCTTCTCCTCCATGTAGTCGAGGACATTCGGCGACTCTCCGCCCTGGATCTTCGGCACGGCGATCACGCCCTCGATGCCTGCGAGGTCGAGGAACTTCTTCGTTCCGGGGGTCGCGCAGACCTCGAAGCCGAGCTGGAGAAGGTCGCGCGCGATGCTCGGCACGTACTTCTTGTCACGATCGACGACGCTGATGAAGACCATGCCCTTCTCGGGCAGATCTTGGAGGCCCGACATGTGCGACTTCGCGAAAGCCATGCCGAAGGTGTCGTCGAGTCCCATCGCCTCTCCGGTCGAGCGCATCTCGGGGCCGAGGATGATGTCGGAGCCCGGGAAACGATCGAAGGGGAAGACCGACTTCTTGACCGCGAGGTGACTGACGCGCACCTCCTGCTCGAAGCCGAGCTCTTTGAGCGTCTTGCCGATCATGACCTGCGCCGCCAGCTTCGCGAGGGGCACACCGATCGTCTTCGAGGTGAACGGAACCGTGCGAGAACCGCGCGGATTGACCTCGATGACGTACACCTTGTCGCCCTTGATCGCGTACTGACAGTTCATCAGGCCACGCACGCCGAGCGCCTTGCCGAGCTGCTTGGTGATGCGGCGGATCTCTTGCAGGATCTGCTCGGAGAGCGAGTAAGGCGGCAACGTACAGCTCGAGTCACCCGAGTGGACGCCGGCCTCTTCGATGTGCTCGAGGATGCCACCGATGACGACCTGCTCGCCGTCGGAGATCGAATCGACATCGACCTCGATCGCCTCCTCGAGGTACTTGTCGATGAGAATCGGCTTGCCTTCGGAGACGCCCATCGCCTCCTCGATGTAATCTTGAAGGCGATCCTCGTCCCAGACGATCTCCATCGCACGGCCCCCGAGCACGAACGAGGGACGAACGAGGACGGGATAGCCGATCTTGCGCGCACAGTCGCGCGCCTCCTCGTAATTCATCGCGATGCCGTTCGGCGGCTGGAGGAGACCGAGCTGATGGAGCAGCTTCTGGAAGAGATCGCGGTCCTCGGCGAGCGCGATAGCGTCGGGGCTCGTCCCGAGGATCGGCACGCCGGCCTTCTGAAGCCCCTCGGCGAGGTTGAGCGGCGTCTGACCGCCGAGCTGGAGGATGACTCCGTCCGGCTTCTCGCGATCGTAGATGTTGAGGACGTTCTCGAGCGTCAGCGGCTCGAAGTAGAGCTTGTCGGAGGTGTCGTAGTCGGTCGAGACGGTCTCGGGATTCGAGTTGACCATGATGGTCTCCCACCCGAGATCCCTGAGTGCGAACGCCGCGTGGACGCAGCAGTAGTCGAACTCGATGCCCTGACCGATGCGGTTCGGTCCTCCACCGAGGATCATCGCCTTTCGCTTGTCGGTAGTCGGACGCGTCTCGTCCTCGTGCTCGTAGGTCGAGTAGTAGTACGGCGTGTACGCCTCGAATTCGGCCGCACACGTGTCGACGAGCTTGAACGTCGCCTCGATGCCGTTCGCCTTGCGGTGCTCGCGCACGACCATCTCGTCGTCACGTCCGTTCGGACACCACAAGGTCGCGAGCTGGGCGTCCGAGTAGCCGAGGCGCTTCGCCTCGCGCAGGACGTCGACCGGAACGGCCTCGAGCGTCTCGAAGGTCTCGAGGAACGACTCGACCTGAGCGAGCTCGAGCATGTTGTCGAGGAACCACGGATCGATCCCGTTGAGCTCGAAGATGTCCTCGACCGTGTAGCCACGGCGAAGACCTTCGTAGACCGCGAGGATTCGCAGACTGCCGGCTACGCGGATCGCCTCGCGCAGCGTCTCGTCGCTCCACTTCTCGCGGCGCTTCGCCGGCGTCGAGACGTCGCAGCCGAGTCCCGGCAGCTTCATCTCGAGTCCGCGGAGCGCTTTCTGCAGCGACTCCTTGAACGTACGTCCGATCGCCATGACCTCGCCGACCGACTTCATGCGAGTCGTCAGCGAAGCGTCGGTGTCCGGGAACTTGGCGAAGTCGAAGCGGGGAATCTTGACGACGCAGTAGTCGAGCGACGGCTCGAAGCAGGCCGGCGTCTTCTCGGTGATGTCGTTCGGGATCTCATCGAGCGTGTAGCCGAGCGCAAGCTTGGCGGCAATCTTCGCGATCGGGAATCCCGTCGCCTTCGACGCGAGAGCCGAGCTTCGCGAGACGCGCGGGTTCATCTCGATGACGATGAGACGACCGTCCTCAGGATTCGTCGCGAACTGGATGTTCGAGCCGCCGGTCTCGACGCCGATCTCGCGAATGATCGCGAGGGCGGCGTTGCGCATCGTCTGGTATTCCTTGTCAGTGAGTGTCTGG
>CAYZGY010001155.1:928-2369 GCA_964478085.1 uncultured Planctomycetia bacterium | reverse complement strand
AGGAGCGCATCGCGGAGCTCGAGTCGGATCCTCACCTCGAAGGCATCGACTTCCTGACCTGGATGAATCAGGGCCGCGAGATCAAGAACACGCTGCGCGAGCTCGCGTTCTCGGGCATCTTCGGCGCCATCCTCGCGAGTGTTGTCCTGTTTCTTTTCCTCCGGCGCGTCTCGACGACCGTCGTCTCGGTGCTGTGCATCCCGTTCTCGCTCATCGTCACGTGCGGGATCATCTGGGCACGAGGCAGCACGCTCAACACGCTGAGCCTTCTCGGCCTGATCGTCGGCATCGGCATGCTCGTCGACAATGCCGTCGTCGTCATCGAGAACATCTTCCGCCACCAGGAGCTGGGCCACGACCGCAAGAAGTCCGCACTGTTGGGCTCGCGCGAGGTCTCGACGGCGGTGATCGCGGCGACCTTGACGTCGGTGATCGTGTTCCTCCCGATCGTGTTCAACAAGCCGAACGAGATGACGATCCCGATGAAGGAGATCGGCATCACGATCTGCTTCACGCTCCTCGCGTCGCTGTTCGTCAGCCAGACTCTGATTCCCTTGGCGACGTCTTGGTTCATCCGCGCAAAGCCGAAGCCGAAAGAGCGTTGGATCGTCTGGCTCGAGGATCGCTACGAGAAGCTCCTCGCGATCAATCTGCGCCACCGCTGGCTCGCGTTCCTCGTCGGCATCCCAGTCGCCATCGCGACTTGGCACCCGATTCAAAAGATCGACTTCGACTTCGACCGGCAGAAGCCGCAACTCTACGCACAGATCGGCTACCGATTCAGCGAGAATGTGACGCTCGACTACAAGGAAGCGACCGTCACCAAGGTCGAGAAGATGCTGATGCCGCTCAAGGAGGAGCTGAACGCGAAATCGGTCTACAGCTGGTTCAGCGACAGCTTCACCATGACGCGCGTCTACGCGAAGGACGGCCAGGCGACGCCCGAAGTCCTCGGCGCGATGCGCGAAAGACTGCGTGAGATCGTGCCCGACATCGCCGGCGTGCGAATCGACGTGCACGAGCCCGGCAGCCACTGGCGGCGCAATCGCGGCAAGCGAGTCTCGTTCCAGATTCGCGGTGAGGACCCGGCGATCATCGCCCGTCTCGCTGAGGAGGCGAAGGAGCGAATCACTCCGATCGAAGGTCTCATCCAACCCTTCGCCGACACGCACGAAGGACAGCACGAGCTGCACGTCGCTCTCGATCGCGATTTGATGTCTCGCTACGAGCTCCGCATGTCGCAGACGGCCAGCGCGGTGAGCCTCGCCTTTCGCGGGCAGAGAATGCCGCGCTTCCGCACGCCGACGGGCGAGCGCGAGATGCGATTGACGCTCGACGAGCGCGAGGTCGAGTCGGAGTCTCAGCTCTACAACGTCCCGCTCTGGAGCCCGACCGGAGAAAAAATCCGCCTCGCGGCCGTCGCGAACTTCCACGAGGAGCT
>CAYZGY010001155.1:0-918 GCA_964478085.1 uncultured Planctomycetia bacterium | reverse complement strand
ACGACCGGCAGACGGCGGTCTGGGTCGGCGCGTCCTACCGAGACCGGCGCAAGGAGGACTACGTCCGCCACGTCGAGGTGGCGCTCGCGGACATGGATTTCCCCGACGGCTACTGGTGGACCTTCGGCGACTGGCAGGAGCGTGAGGCTGCGAAGACTCGCGGCTTCCTCATCGATCTATCGCTCGCGCTGCTCCTCGTGTTCGCGGTCATGGCGGGGCTCTTCGAGTCGATGCAGCGCGCGATCGCGCTTCTCATCGCCTTGCCCTTCGCGCTCGCGGGCGCGTTTTGGACGCTACACCAAACCGGGACGGACTTCGACCAGCCGGCCGCAGTCGGAGTGCTGCGTCTGATCGGGATCGTCGTCAATAACGGCATCGTGCTCATCGAGCATATCAATCAGTATCAGCGACAAGGAATGCCGCGGCTCGAGGCGATGCTCCGGGGTGGCAGGGAGAGGCTGCGGCCGATCTTGATGACCGCGGTGACGACGCTGATCGGGATGCTACCGATCGTGATTCAGCAGCCGGCGCTCGGTGGGATGTACTATCACTCGATGGCGTTCGTGTTGATGGGCGGACTCGCGGTTTCGACGTTTCTGACAGCTGTTCTGCTTCCTACGACGGCGACATTGGTCGAGGACTTCTTCTCGGCTTGCTGGCGAATCCTGCGTCGATTCCTGCCGGGTCGCAATGCAGCGTCCGAGACGAACGAACCGAACGCGCCTGACAGCCTGTTGAAGAAGTGCTTGGACGCCGAATCGACTTCTTCAACAGGCTGTTAAGCTGGAGCATTGGCGAGTTTCAGCGACGAAGAGCTCGGGCGAATCGGCCGCTTGGACGCCGAATCGACTTTTTCAACGGGCTGTGGAGCATTGGCGAGTTTCAGCGACGAAGAGCTCGGGCGAATCGGCCGCTTGG
>CAYZGY010001154.1:0-2373 GCA_964478085.1 uncultured Planctomycetia bacterium | reverse complement strand
CGCCCGCGTAGATCAGCCGGCCGCCCGAGCGAAACGCCTCGAAGCTCGCGTCGATGAGCTTCGCGATGACGGGATTCGCCGCCTCGACGCATTCCCACGCGCGCCGATCCTCCGCGTGCATGATCGCGACGATCTCGGCGGCCGACCTCTCGTCGATACCTCGAGACGCGTCGCTGCGCTCTTCCGTCGAAGGAAGCCCGCTCGACGAAAGATCATCGGACTCGCTCACCGGAACGGATTCTCTCCCGTCACCGTCATCTTTCGAAGGATGTCCGCACGGCGTCGATTCGCCTTCTCCGCAACGTCCTTGAACGGGTAGTCCTGCGCGACCTTCGCGAAAGCCTTGAGGGCCTTGTTGTACTTGAGCGAGCTGTCGGCGCGGAGCTTGTCGCCTTCCTTCTCGAGCTCCTCGGCCTCGGCGAGTAGCTTGCGAGCTTTGCTGCGGTAGGTCTCGATCGTCTTGGCCGACCAGCCCTGGAGCACGGGATCCATCCCTTGCCGTGCCTTCTCCGACTCGAGCCCGCGCACTCTGAGGACCGCCGCGCGCGTGTTGCCCACGAGGTAGACGCGTTGGGCCTCGACGAGGACCTTCTCGATCGCGAAGGCCTTCTTGGCGAAGTAGGAGTTCGCCTTGGCGACGTGCCGCAGTCGCGAGGAGAGCTTCGTGCGCTTCGGAAGCTCGCCATCGAATCGCTCGACCACTCGCTCGCGGTAGTCGAGGAGCAGGAGCGCCGGTTGCCCCGCGGGGAGTCGCAGCTGATCGCCGACCTGGACGACGACCTCCTCCTTCGGGGCGAGGAGCTTCGCGTTCGGCTTGACCTTCTTCGGGTTCTTGGCTTTCGCTTTCGCTCGCGCCTTGGCCTTCGCGAGCGCCTTGCGGCTCAGGTCTCGCGGGCCCGACGGGCCGTTTCGGTAGGTCTCGGTTAAATCGGTGTCGCGAACGCGGATGAGGACGTACTTGCGCAGATTCGACGCGAGAGACGAATGACCGAGAACTTCGGAAAAGCCGCCCTTGCCCGCATCTTTTTCTTCCTCAGATCCGTCATACCAGATGACGATCGGAAGGTACTTGGTGCGGACCGTCTCGAGCCCCTTGTCGAGGTCGCTCCAGACGAGCTCCTTCTTGCCGGCGCGCTTGCGGAGCGAAGGTTTCTTCGCGCCCTTCTTCTCGACGACGGGCTTCTCGAGATCCCCGAACACCGTCGGGGCCGAACAAAGAGCGAGCACCGTCCCGATGGCTACCGCCAAGGATCTCTTCTCCCGTGCTTGGTGTCGACGCATAGATGTTTCCTTGTTTGAGTTACGATAGCCCCGCGAATGAGTTAGTATGACCCAGCGGGCTCGGGGATTCTTCAAGAAATCGCTTTCGACACGTCGAATCCACCGCGTCCCGACCCTCTGAGATCCAGCCTCCCTTGCCAGAATCCCCCTCGAGCTCCACCAAGACCGTCTCCAAGGAGAGCGCCCGCATCAAGAGCATGTTCGCGGGCATCTCTCGACGCTACGACCTGCTCAACCACCTCTTGAGCCTCAACATCGACAAGCGGTGGCGGAAGAGGACGGTGCGCGAGCTCGAGGTCCAGCCGCACGAGCACGTCCTCGACGTCTGCACGGGCACCGCCGACCTCGCCCTCGAGCTCTGCGGCTCGGTCTCGAAGGACGCCGGGGGAAAGGTCGTCGGCAGCGACTTCTGCGAGGAGATGGTCCAGATCGGCGAGGAGAAGCGCCTGAAGCGTGGCGAGGATCGACTGACGCTGCTCGTCGCCGACACGCTCCACCTTCCCTTCGAGGACGCCTCGTTCGACGTCGTCACCGTCGCGTTCGGCATCCGCAACGTCTGCGACCTCGACGCCGGCATCGCCGAGATGCGCCGCGTGCTCCGACCCGGTGGTCGTGCCGCGATCCTCGAGTTCACGACGCCGCGCTTCGCGCCCTTCCGCGGGATCTATCACGTGTACTTCCATCACGTGCTGCCACGGATCGGCCGTTGGATCTCGGGCGGGTCGAAGAACGGCGGCGGAGAGAACGGTGACGCCGAAAACGGGGCCGACGCGTACTCGTACCTGCCGAAGTCGGTCGGCGAGTTTCCACGTCCCGACGAGCTTTCGGAACACATGCGCCGAGCGGGCTTCGACGAGGTGCGCCACCGGCTCTTGACGGGAGGCATCGCCGCGTTGCACATCGGAAAGGTAAACGGTCCCCGAGAGGAAGCAGGGGAGTCGTCTACGTGAACGCGGCACTCGTGCTCGATCCCGGCAGCCCCGAACCGCCCTTCGAGGAATTGCGGGCGGCGCTCGAGGAGCACCTCTTCCTCCATCGCGCCGAGGCGAGCAAGCGCGCGCGGTCGCACAGCGGCATCCTCGCGCGTCGATC
>CAYZGY010001153.1:0-2377 GCA_964478085.1 uncultured Planctomycetia bacterium | reverse complement strand
GGTGGCACGGTTTGTTCGGCGTTGTGTGATAGGGCGAGTTGGATGAGCGGGAGGGACGACGGCACGAATCGAAGGCGTTAGAGCCGTTCGCCGATGGTCGCGCTGAGAGTTTCTTTCATCGAGCGAGCGGAGGGGTTCATCGCTGACGACGGTGTATGTCGATACCAGCCGCGAAGAGCTTCTCGGTTCTGGGGAGCGGTGAGCAGCGAAAGCAGCTCGCAAACCGTGGGCGATTCGGGATTCCATTCGCGGTCTGACGGTGGGGCTGCCTCACCGTCCCGGCGCATAACAAAATGAAGAGCGTTGAGAAGCGCCATGATCGATCGCTGACCTGACTCGAGATCAGAGATCGAGAAGGGCGCTTTCGATCATAGTTCGAACGGTTGAGTCTGTGATTCGCGTTAGATCCATGAACGGCTCTCGACGCCCGCCGAGCGTGTATTGAACAGTTCCGATCAATTCCGCTGACCGGAAACCTCCCGTCAGACTACTTCCAATCGTCGGCATCCGCCAATCGGCCATTGCTTCCAGTACCGCCCGCAGTTGGGACGCGTCCCGGGGTAGGAGTGTCGAGATGAGCTGCGGAAGCCGGACAGTTCGATTGCGGGGTGCTACGCTGCGAGGGAGGCGGGGGAAGGGTTGAAGAGAGCACGGCGTTGGAGCTCCTCGGGCGGATCGCTGGGACTGTCTCGGACGAGTTCACACGCTTCCAAGGGGCGGGTGAGCACGTGGCTTGACGACCACGGGCGCCTCGTGGTGCGGATCAGGGGCGAAGGGGGGGCGTCTACGGATCAGCCTCGACTGGCGGGACGAGCTCAGCTGTTCGTTGGGCCAGAATGCTGCTCGGGAAGCTTCAGGTCTCCGCGCCGCTTCGCCTCTTCGAGATCGCACCAGAAGCGATAGAGTTCCGCGAGCTCCCGGAGACGTCGGTCGATCGCCTCCGGGGACATGTCTATGATCTCGTCGCGTTTAGGATTTCGTGGTTACATAGTCGTCCGACTCAGGGATGAGTCCGAGATTCTCGAGATCGGCGAGGTCCTGTCGTCGAGCGGCACGCCGCTTCATCTTTCCGAGACCTTCCAGAGAAACGATCGGTACGACGCGACCTTGCCATTCGACCTCGGCGCGACTGCCCCAGACGTCTTCTAGCGGAGGACCGACGAGGATCGCGTCCAGCGCCAGGAGATCGTGCTTCGAGACTTTCGAGACGCGATACACGATTTGTTCGTTCTCGGTTGCCAATCCAAACGGAATGCGGCCTCGCTCGACGGTGAACCCGACCGTCGCGGCTGCGGAGAGAAACGCATCGAGATTCTCAGGGCGGACAAGAACGTCGATGTCCTTCGTCAATCGCGGGTGCCCGTACATCGCGACGGCGATTCCGCCACAGAGAGCGTACTCCACGTCCGCCTCGGCGAGGGCTTCCACGAGTTGAAACAGCTCGCTGTAAAGATCCATGACTCGATGATACGCGAAACGTCGACAAGATCGAGTCGATCCCGCGGCACGAAAAAAAGGCGGCGCGCCCCGACTCGTGTGAGCCGAAGCGCGCCGCCTTCGCGGACACGCCGAGTTCAGCTACCCTTTACGGACAGTGCTCCTCGACGCAGCCGAGGGCGAGGTCGCCCGGATCGCTCGACTTGGCGCAAGCGGGGAACGGTGCCGGGGGCGTGCCGCCTCCGGTGAACAGGAAGTTCAGGACGTAGATACCCGAGGTCAGGTTGACCTGACCCTGCTTGCTCGCGTCGGCCGCGGCGACACAAGTGGGCTCCGTGCCGCCTTGGAAGAGCCACGCGAAGATCTTGATCGAGTCGTTGAGGAGAATCTGGCCGTTTCCGTCCGTATCTCCACGCAGGAAGCCGAGGCCGGCCTCGCCCTCGCGGGTGGAGATCGTCACGTCGGCCGTCGCGCGGCTCGAGCAGTTCTCGCCGTCGTTGACGGTCAGGCGGAACGTGTAGTCGCCGAACTCGCTGAGCTCGACCGCGGTCGACTCCGCGCTCGGCGAGACGATGTTCGCCGAGTCCGGACCCGAGACCTTCGTCCAGCTGAAGCTGAGACCCTGCGCACCGCCATCACCGTCGTCCGATCCCGCTCCGCTGAGCGTCACGGTCGTCGAGCCGCCGGCCGGGAACGAAACCTCGAAACCCGGGTCGGCGTCGATGCTCGCGGTCGGAGCGTTGTTGGCACAGTCGCCCGATTCGCGGATGCAGATGCCCTTGATCGCGGCGTTCTGCGGGTTGCCACCGCCGCCGAGATCGTCGATGACGATGTCGATCGTACCGTCCGTCACCTCGACCTCGAAGATTCGGGAGACCGCGATGAAGCGAGCCGACGTACCGGGCGCGACACCCGCGATGCACGCGGCCGCTGCGCTCTG
>CAYZGY010001152.1:0-2381 GCA_964478085.1 uncultured Planctomycetia bacterium | reverse complement strand
TCATGAATCGCTCATGAATCGCTCATGAATCGCTCATGAATCGCTCATGAATCGCCCTGCCCACGCGTGCCCGTGTCGGTCTCGCGTGTTCACGTTTCCGAGGTTTCGGCGTTCCCGATGTTGCAGATTCGCGTCAATGGTGACTCGCGCGAGATCGCGGACGGGACCACGGTGGCGGGTCTGATCGAGGCGCTCGATTTGCCGCGCGACGGTGTCGCGGTGGAGGTGAATCGCGAGATCGTTCCCAGGCGGAAGCACTCCGAGCATCAACTGGCGGACGGCGACGACCTCGAGATCGTCACGTTCGTCGGAGGAGGTTGATCCCATGTCCGAAGCCGTCGCTACTCAGAGCCCTACGACCGACGATGATCTCGTTCTCGCGGGTCATCGCTTTCAATCTCGACTCTTCGTCGGCACGGGGAAGTACGCGAGCGTCGAGGAGATGAGCGCGTGCCTCGAGGCGTCCGGCTCGCAGGTCGTTACGGTCGCGATTCGTCGCGCGCGCCTCGACGATCCCGAGAAGAGCCTCGCGCGTCATCTCGATCGATCGCGTTACACGCTCCTGCCGAACACGGCTGGCTGCTTCAACGCCGAGGACGCGTGTCGCTACGCGCGGCTCGGGCGAGAGCTGCTCGACACCGACCTCGTCAAGCTCGAGGTGCTCGGCGACGAGAAGACGCTGCTTCCCGATCCCGTCGGGACGCTCGAGGCGACGAAGACGCTCGTCGATGAGGGCTTCACGGTCCTCGTGTACACGTCGGATGACCCGATTCTCGCGCGACGGCTCGAAGACGCAGGCGCGACGAGCGTCATGCCGGCGGGCTCGCCGATCGGATCGGGGCAGGGGATCCTCAACCCGAGCAATATGCGCATCATCCTCGAGACGCTCAGCGTTCCGATCATCGTCGATGCGGGCGTCGGGACGGCGTCGGACGTCGCGATCGCGATGGAGCTCGGCGTCGAGGGCGTGCTGCTCAACACGGGCATCGCGCACGCGAAGGATCCGCTGCGCATGGCGCACGCGATGCGACGAGCGACGCAGGCCGGGCGCGACGCGTTCCTCGCGGGGCGCATTCCGCGCAAGCTCTACGCGAACGCTTCGAGCCCGCTCGACGGAATGATCGCGGGTACCGGGCAGGCCGACTCGTAAATCCGGCCCCAGCACCGTATCGCACCGGATGTTCAACCACGTCCTCTTCCTCGAGCAGTTCGAGCGCGAGCTCCTCTGGATCACCTCGTTGGCGGTCGTCGGTGTGCTCGTGTTCGCAGCGATGCTCGACGGGAAGATTCCGGGCCTGCGATTCCGCGCGTCGCCGAAGCAGGAGGCCGCGTTTTGGACCGGCACCGAGGTCATCTTCGCGCTGATCTTCTACCAGATCGCGATGGTGATCGGCGGCGCGCTGTTCATGACTCTGGCCGCTGCGATCCAGGGGAAAGCGGTCGACGATCCGACCATCAGAACGTCGCCTTGGGTCCTCCTCCCTGCGACGCTCTTCGCGGCAGCCGCCGTGCTGGTGTTCATACGCTACATCGTCCGGGATCGGTCCGGGCAGCGTTGGCGTGTCCTGGGATTCCAGCGCGGCGATCCGCGCAACCTGATCCCTTGCGTCATTAGCTACCTTCTCTGGCTCGCGCCGATCTTCTTCCTCGCGTTCGTCGTCCGTGTCTGGCTCGAAGCCTTCGCAGGCGGGTTTTCGATCCAGACGCCCGTCGAGTCGTTCTTCACGGCAATCGACGAGCGAAACTACGGACTCCTCGTCGCGCTCACGATCTCGGCCGTCGTCGTCGCCCCGGTCGTCGAGGAGGTGCTCTTCCGAGGGTTCTTCTACTCCTGGCTCCGCCCGCGAGCCGGCGCGACTACGACGATCATCGTGACAGCCGCCGTCTTCTCGCTTTATCACATGACGCTCTACTCGATCGTGCCACTCTTCGTTGTCGGGGTGCTCCTCGGCTGGGTTTACGAGCGTACGAGAAGCTTGGTGTTCCCCATCGCGTGGCACGCGATCTTCAACGGTGGCAGCGTCGCCATGTTCTTCCTCGGAATGGGGCGCTGAAGGTGCGCCGGGCGCACGTCGGGCGCACGTCGGGCGCACGTCGGGCGCACGCCGGGCGACGCAAGTCCTGACATTTCCGGGCGTTGCCACTCCTTGCGGATTTGGTAAGATGGGGGAGATGACCGTTCGTCGCGGTCCTTTCCATTTTTGCAATCGCGACAAGCGACCCCTCGAGCATGCTCGACATCGGACTCGAAGTGAAGATCCTGCGGGAGCGCCTGCAGATGTCGGCGAAGGAGCTCGCCGAGAAGATCGGGCTTTCGCAGTCGCAGATGTCCCGCCTCGAGAAGGGGCAGCGGCGCATCGACACGAGCGTCCTCGCGCGCA
>CAYZGY010001151.1:321-2382 GCA_964478085.1 uncultured Planctomycetia bacterium | reverse complement strand
TTCTTCCGAGATCCCGTCGCGCGAAAGGAACGGGTCGACGCTGCCGACGGTGGCGCGGCGCCTTGGGACGTCGGCTACGAGGTCAACATCAACGGCAAGCATCCCGAGTACCCGACCGGGTCGGTGTGGGCGGCGCTCGAGGGGCGTCCGGGGCTGCAGGTCGAAGGGCAGTGGAACGAGCTGCAGATGCGCGTCAAGGGCGACCAGATCTGGACGTGGGTGAACGGCACACCCGCGCTCTCGGCCGAGAAGCTGCCCGAGCGCTCGAAGCGAGGAGGCATCGGCTTTCAGCGCCACGGAGGTGCGTCGTATCGCGACAAGCGCATCGAGATGCGGAACATCGGTATTCGCGACATCACGGCCGCGAACTGACTCCATCGCTCCCCGAGGGCTTCGCGCCTCCCCCGACGTCGAGAATCGCCCTCAGGCGCTTGCGGTTCTCCGCCGGAAGCGAGTCGTCCTCGGCGCCGATCTCGAGCGTCACGGCTGCCATGTCGACGTCGCCGCACGCGCGGTAAGCACGCGCGAGCAGCTCGTAGCGCTGGCCGCCACCACCGCTGGCGAGCTCGGCGTACTCGCGGGCTTTCTCGGGCCGATACCTTCCGCCGTCTGTGAGGTAGAGCTCCGCGAGCTCGATCTGCGCTCGCACGGCGACACGCTTCGTCGATCTCACCCGTTCGATGGAGCGCTCGTGCGATGAACCATGACGTCTCGACGTCGCTCGACTTGCCCGCGAACCGCTCGAAGACGTCGAGCCCTTCGCGATAGCGCTCGCTGAGAACGAGGGCGATGCCCCAGATGCGCGCCGCCCCCGCATCGATCTTCTCGAGTCGGGATAAATCGGACGCGGCCCCTTCGGCATCGCCCGACTCGATGCGTGCGAACCCGCGAAGGTGTCGGGCCTCCTCGCCCGTCGACGGTCGAGACACCGCGAAGACGAGGGGCTCGATCGCCGCGACGTGGCGCTTCGCACGCAAGAGCGCACGTCCGAGCTCGAGTCGCCATCGCGGCTCGTCAGGCTCGAGCTTCGAGAGACCGCCGTAGATCGAGATCAGCTCCTCCCGCCGACCGGGGAGCCGTCCACAGGCGCGATGCGAAGCCCGAGCTGCGCGTAACGGTTTCGCCCCTTCGCGCGGCTGGAGTGAAACGGCACCGCCACGCGACGTTTGACGCGCGGCTTCAGGCGGAAGCGCCCGGGGCGAAAGACGAGCCAATCTTGTCGCTCGGTCTTCCCCTCCAGGTCCTCGCCATAGGGACGAGAAAACGCTTCGACGTCGACCGCGACCGCTCCACGGTTCTCGAGCAGCACGGGGACGATGCGAGTTCCACCGCGCACGGCACGCTTGACCTTGCGACTTCGGAGAAGCCCACCGATGACGATGGACTCGCCGTCCCGCACGCGAATCGTCGATGGCGACGAGGACATTGGCCTGAGTCGCGATGGACTGGATCGCCTCGCGGATATCGGTCTCGGCGAAGACGTCACTGACCGGCGGCGACGACGACTTCTCGACCCTCTCCGAGCCAACCTCGTCTCGGTGCCCATCCGATACCTCAGACTTTGATGAGCCAGGTTTGCTTCTCCGCTGGCGACGAGCGTGATTTCGCGCGAAGGACCGTCTCGACGTCTCGAGGGCATCCTCGTAGAGCTCCTGAACTCCCGGACGAACGGGACCCGAGCAACCTGCGAGTAGGAGAATTGTGAGGAGTGGGCTCGCCCTGCGAATCATTTCGCTCCCTCAAGACACACGCTGGGACGGTTCCCTGAGGGATCGTTCGATAGACCCGCCGGGCGGCTCCTACCGAGCCGGCACGACGTTCCTTCGTTCCTCCACAACCCTCGATCTTGTCCATTCCCGCCAAGAGCTGCAACGCCGGGCTCAGTCACGAGCGTACCGCAGGCCCCTCGGGAAAAGAGTACCATGTTCTTCGTACGAAGCTCTGCGGAACGTTCAAGCAATTCTGACAATCTGACGTCCGCCTCCCCCGATAACGCGAGGAGCCCCCGGCCCCGCCCCCCGGCCGGGGCCGCCGCGGAGCCCCCCCCGCCGCGAGACAGCC
>CAYZGY010001151.1:0-311 GCA_964478085.1 uncultured Planctomycetia bacterium | reverse complement strand
TTGCTAAAGTTTAAACAATTTTTTAAATTTGCCGGCCCCCCTCCCCGTATACGGGTCGTCGCCCTCCACGGGGCGGGGGGTAGGGCTCCGAAGTGAAGCGACAGACGAGTCGATCGAGGCTGCGGACAGCCCCAATCAGTTCGCGGTAACCGTACCGGTCACCACACACTCGTAGTTGCCGTCGGCAAGTAGGGAGGAGTTCGTATTCTCGAACGTAACCGTGAGATCGAGCTCGACGTCCGCAGGTTGAGTCGAGCTGGCGGCGACACTAGCGACGAGGTCGGCGATCGCGTAGTTCGTCGTATCGGACG
>CAYZGY010001150.1:0-2389 GCA_964478085.1 uncultured Planctomycetia bacterium | reverse complement strand
CTTCTTCTTCGCGTCGTCCGCGTGGAGCGGCTTCGACAGGACCGAGATCGACAGGAGGCACAGTGCGAAGGTGGTGGCGAATCGCGCGAGCGTGCGGTGCATGAGGACTTCAGCCGGGTGAGAAAAAAGAGGTGCGAGAATCCAGGTTCGGCTCATCATTCAAACTCCGACGATCGCGGTGATCAACGACGATCGAGAGAATCCAATGGAACAAGAACGAGGCACGGAGCGCATGCTGATCGACTCTGCCGTTCGAGACCGCCTCTTCGACGAGGCTCGTGAGCTCCTGCCGGATCCGCTTCTCGCGGTCTACCCCTTTCTCGACGCGTGGGTTACGAGCACGGTCGGGGCCTTTACGGAGCTCGCCCGTCCGTCCGGCGAGTTGGGCTTCGCGCGACTCGCGACGTCTATCCCGCGGACATGCGCATCGACGTCGACGGCGCGCCGGGGCCGCTCGTCTTTCGCTCGCTCTACGCCTGGCATCCGAGCGAGAAGCGCTTCGAGTAGTTCCGCCGACCGACGACGGCTTCGTGATCCACATGGTCAAGTCGACGAACGGCGGGAAGTTTGTCACGCAGGTCGAGGGGAAGTACACGAAGGGCAAGAGGGCGTTCGACGCGTTGGCCGCTGACAAGAGCTTCGCGTTCGTGCCGCCGGCTCCGGAGATGAAGCCGCTCGCTGAGCGCGCCGGAACTTGGCGCTACCAAGAAGGCAAGGTCACGCCGATGGTCGGCTTCGGCGTTGATTCCCACCCAGACGAGCCCACCGACGAGGGCCGTGCGGAATTTCTTTCGCGCTCGGCGCCGACGATCGAGGATGACGTCGCGGATGCCCTTGCGCCGATCTCTTCCGAGGAGGAAGACGACGTAGAGCTTCGTGAAGTAGAGCGGAACGGTGAACCGCAGATCGATGAGGTGTCGCGAGCGCTGATTGAATCGGCGACACGTCTTGCGAATCGCCTCGATCTGCGCTTTCGATAAACGCAGGCTCGAGTTCTGAGGCCGGCTTTGGAGCAAGTTCTCGATGAACGCGTCGGCGCCGGCTTTGCGCTTCTCTTCGGCTTCCCGCGCCTCTGCCGATTTCGGGTCGGGCTCGCCGTCGGGAGATTTCGTCGGTTCGGTCGTCGCGGTCGTCATGATCGACTGCATCGACCGAGATGGCGGCTCCGCTGAAGATCGGCGAAACCCCGTAGAGCGCCCGAGTTGTCTCAGAAGCCGAGAAGCCACGCACCGACGAGGAAGATGTAGAGCGGGATGAGAAGCACGCTCAAGAGATTGAGCCAGATTCCTGCGCGTATCATCTCGCCGATGAGGACCTTTCCGGAGCCGAAGACGATCGCGTTCGGCGGAGTCGCGACGGGAAGCATGAACGCGAAGCTCGCGGCGATAGCCGCGGGTATGACGATCCACTGCGGCTCTTCACCACGCGCCGTGGCGAGCGCTCCGAGCACGGGGAGGAAGACGTTGACCGTCGCGAGGTTGCTCGAGAGCTCCGTGAGGAAGACGATCGTCGTCGTCACGAGAACGACGAGGATCGGAAGCGGGAGATCCGTCGGAAACTGACCCGAGATCCAAGCCGCGAGGCCGCTCGACTTGACCGCCCCCGCGAGGCTCAGACCGCCCCCGAAGAGGAGCAAGACACCCCAGGGGAGCTGGCGCGCCGTCTCCCAGTCGATGGCGAAGATGCGCTCCTTCCAGTTGACGGGAATGACGAAGAGAAGGAGCGCTCCGAAGAGCGCGACGCTCGTGTCGTGGATGTGAACCCACCAAGGAAACACGTCGACGAAAGCACCCCAGCGAGCCAGCGGTCCGCGCAGGATCCACAGCGAGGCCGTGACGAGGAAGACGACGAGGACGATGCGCTCCCCGCGCGAGATCGGCCCGAGAGCGTGAAGCTCCGATTCGACGAAGGCGCGGCCGCCCGGGATCTCGCGCAGGCGCACCGGAAAGAGGACGCGTGTCAGCAGGAACCAAGTGAGCGCCAGAAAGAAGATGCAGAGCGGCAGGATCGCTCCGAGCCAGCGACCGAAGGAGAGCTCGATGCCGAAGTCCTCTCTGAGAAAGCTCGCGAGGAAGACGTTCGGCGGCGTTCCGATCAGCGTCGCGACGCCACCGATGCTCGCCGCGTACGCGATCGCGAGGATCAGGCATGTCGAGAAGGCCTCGATCGACCTCGCGAACTCGGCCGCCTCGGCGGGATCGGTCGGCTTCTTGTCGATCTCGTCGTCACCGTTGATCCCGTCGTCACCGTCGATCCCGTCGTCGGCTCCCAGGCGGGCCTCGACGAGCGCGACGACGCTCATCGCGATCGGCAGCATCAGGAGTGAGCTCGCCGTGTTGCTGATCCACATGCTCAGGAGCGCCGTCGCGATCATGAATCCGGCGACGAG
>CAYZGY010001149.1:0-2389 GCA_964478085.1 uncultured Planctomycetia bacterium | reverse complement strand
CCGAAGGTTAAATCCCCGCCCCACGACTCGGCCGGGTCCGGCGGTAGCTCGGCGCCTCCGAAATCGCGCTCGATCTCGACGGGAGCGTCGAGGCAGACGTCTTCGAGAGTCGAGAGCTCGATCGAGTGAAGGAGGTGCCCCTGGTTCCAGCCTCCGTGCTCGCCGAGATGGCGATGTCGCCCGAGAACGGCTCGAAGTCCGGAATCTCGTAACGAAAGACCTGCCCGAGATCGATGCCGCGATCGATCGCGTCGATTTCGCAGAAGGCGATACCACGCACGACGGTCAGCCTTACGCAAAAGCGATTCGGCGGCGCGGGCGGGGGCTCACGCTCGTTCAGTCTAAAGATCTCGGGATCGATCGGAACGAAAACGTGCGGAGGAGTAGCGTCCGTGCACGGGAAACCGTCGCGCGAGCACGCGAACACGACGTGATTGTCGTCGTTGTTGTCCCCCGAGTTCGTGCTGTCGTTGTCGAGCTGGAGGATGATCTGCGGCACGTCGGGTTCGGCACCGACGCAGATCGCCATACCGTCCCCCGGTCGACCGAGCGAGCCGTCGCGTATCTCCACGACGGCCTCGAGTCGGAACTCCTCGAAGTGGTGGCGCTGCGTGAGAACGGCAGTGCCGTGCCGGCTGTTCTGCGGCGGCGTGATGAGCAGGTATCCGAACTCGTCCGGAGGCGGCGCTTCGTCGAGCGTCTCGATGACGTCGGACGGGTAAACCGAGCAGGGATCAGCCGGATCGAAGAGGCCCGGAGATTCGCAGATGCCGGCTTCGGGCCCGACCCAAGTCGCCTCGCGGAGAAGGGCCCGACCTCGCGCGTGCGGATCGTCGCCGAGACTCTCGAAGAACCCGTTGCGTCAGATCTCCTCGAGCGCGCCACGACGCAGCACGCTGTCTCCGCGAATCCCGCCGGAGTCCCGCTCATCGACCTGCCGCGCGACACTGCCGTGGAACTCGACCTTCAGGTCGTCTACCGTAGGCCTACCCAGAAGAAAGTAGCTGCCGAACTCCGCGGGAGACTCACCGAGCGCCTCGAGGGCGTCCGCCGGGTAGAGCGTGCAAGGATCCCGGAGGTTCGGAGCGTTCGCATCGTTGCGCGTCTCGCAGGGGTGCTTGCCCCGACGGGATGTAGATCGCGCCACCGCGGATCGTCCACGCGCCCGGCGTGTTCACGTCGAACGTCTCGAGGTCGGCGGCGCAGACCGAGATGCTCCACAGAGCCGCTGAGCAGAACGCGGCCTGGATCTCGTCGTACGCGGGATAGAGTCCAGACGGCGCGAGAATCGCGTCGAGATGACGCTCTTGCGCGAGGCTTTCACAGCGCTCCGTGCTCAGTCGCTCCGACCCGCTTTCGCAGCCTCCAAAACAGCGGGAGAGAGCTTGGCTTCCTCCATCCACACGTCGACGTGACCGTTCGGCGGGACTGGCTTGGCGTAGTAGTCGGGATGAGGCCCGAAGTAGGTGGTCTTGTTCCTGAAGTGAGTGTAGCGCAGGAAATTGCTGATCGAGATCGTCACCTTGCCGCTCCTGAGCTCCGGCAGGATGTCGCCGAAGACGTAGGCACCTCGAATGCCTGAATAGCGAAAGAAGCCGCCGTTCACTTGAGTGAGCAGCTTGCCGTTGACGTAAATCGCGAAGCCCTCGCCCGAACGATCGCATCCTGCTCCACCGAGAATCAATCGATAGACGTGCCCCTCCTTGACCGGCGGGAGCTCGAAGGTCTTCCGCATCAGGAGAACTTCCTTCTCCCAGAGCGTAGCCGGTAACTCGCTGCAACCGCAGAGAGCGCCGTTGCAACGGGGACGCCGCCGGTCGAGCTTGCCGCCCATCTGCCCGAAGGGAGCCTTGCCGGTCTTCCAGCCGGCCTTGCCCGGATCGAAGTCGTTCTCGAACCAGTTCTCCATCCCCTTCGGGAAGGTGATCTTTCGGTAGCGATCACTCTTGGTGAGCTCCTGCTTCTCGGACGGATCGAAGCTGAAGTACGACCAGCTCGACTTGCGCAGGTCCCCGAAGGGCTTCCACGCGTAACCCGGCACACCGGCCATGTCGTAGTAATCGATGAGAGTGTCGAGCTCGGTGCGAATGTCGACCGGCGTACGCTTCGGCTTTTCTCCGGACACGATCCCTTTGAGCGCGCCTCGGCTCTTGGGGCCCAGCGCGGACTCGAGGAATCCCGGGACCATCTCATCCATGATGATCGGCTTGAGCGCTTGTCCCATCTCCCGGTAGTAATCGGGACCGTAGTGCGGGCCTCGCTTGTTGAACCGACCAGTGACCGCATCGGAGTAGATCGTCGCGACCTCCGGATGCGGCTTTGCTTCCCTCGGAATCGTCAACGTCTCGGCCTTGCCGCCGCGCAACCTCACCATGGCACGCCCGAGGGC
>CAYZGY010001148.1:1500-2390 GCA_964478085.1 uncultured Planctomycetia bacterium | reverse complement strand
GGTGAATCGATCGCGGCCCTCCGCGATCGAGAGGGGGCTTCCCGAAAGCCCCCTGCTGGTTGGGGTGAATCGATCGCGGCCCTCCGCGATCGAGAGGGGGCTTCCCGAAAGCCCCCTGCTGGTTGGGGTGAATCGATCGCGGCCCTCCGCGATCGAGAGGGGGCTTCCCGAAAGCCCCCTGCTGGTTGGGGTGAATCGATCGCGGCCCTCCGCGATCGAGAGGGGGCTTCCCGAAAGCCCCCTGAATTTACGAGAGGGGGCTTCCCGAAAGCCCCCTGAATTAACCGTCGCCTTCAGTGGCTTCGAGCTTCGTGATCTCCTCGACCCACTCCATGCGGAGACGGCGGAAGCCATCGCTTCCGAACTCGTACTCGTCGCCGGGGCGGCGGAGGTGAACGAGACGAACCTTCTGCTTGAGGAGCACGCCACCGTCCGGATCCGTGACGGCCTCGATGTCGTTCGACAGACCCTTCACCTTGATCGTCAGGTTCTTCGACGTTCCCTCGAAGCGGTTGAAGACCGCGACGCATCGACGCTTCTCGCCCGCCTTGATCGTCTCGTAACGATACTTGCGATCCTTCGGGTCGCGACCCTTCATCGACTTGAGGAACTTGTCGGTCTTCCCCCAGAGCGGCGAGCGCTCCTGGCGCTCGACCTCGCGCTCGACCGTCGGAAGGAACTGGTCCGCGTACGTCTTCTTGCGATCGCTCGTCGCGGAGATCGCGATGTTGACGTCCTCGTCGTTCTCCGACTTGTTGTGGATCTCGTAGACGAGGTACCAGAAGGCCTTCCCCTTACCCGGGCCACGCCGAGGCGTGATCATGCGGGCGCGGATCGGCTTGAAGTCGAGCACGAACTCGATGCGCTTGTGGACGCTGTCATCCTCGAGG
>CAYZGY010001148.1:0-1490 GCA_964478085.1 uncultured Planctomycetia bacterium | reverse complement strand
TGCTCGTTGAGGCGGTGGAGGTGTGCGTCGGCGTCGTCCTGAGCCTTAAGGCCGGACGCTGGAAGGAGGAAACCCGCCGACAGGATCGCCGCGAGCGCGAGACGCGCGCCGCCGAACCTCGGACGGGACATTTGCTGACTTGCTTCGAAACGCATCGCTTCAGTGCTTCTTACGTTACGGACTCGGTTACGGACTCATCGGTCCGCTGGATTTCGATCCAATCGAGACCGGAAAGGACCATTCTGGCAAATCCCCCACCGCTGCATCCATGAAAACGCACTCGATCGGCACGAGAAATCACCACGAATCCAGAGCCTTCGTGGGCTGATGACGGTGAGATCGAGCTTGATGGATCTGAGTGAGGCAGTCGGGAACGAGCCCATGAGGCCCGGCCTGACGTGAGCCGCCATTCTAACGTGCGATTGTAGGAGTCATCACCCCCCTTGTCAAAGAACGCTGATTTCTACGTTTGTGACGTCGCCGAGGCCTTGTAGGCGGCTTCTGCCGGTGCTATGATCGCTCACGTCCGCGTACCGGGCGAGGTGTCCTGGAAGAATTCAGGACAGGTCTCGAAGCTGTACGGGAGCCGTTCGGTTTTCCCGTTTCGAGGCACGATCAGCCTCGCTCGAAAATGCGTTGGTCTCGAAGAATTCTGACGATTCTGTGATCCTCGTTGGCGAGCGTCGTCGCAGCTCGTTCTTTGTTGTCGGCACGTCCGTCGGTGGCAACAACACGGGCCGAATCGACGTCTTTCCTGATAGATCGCGGAATCTGACTCCCCCATTTCCTCAACCCTCATTCGGAAGGAGGTTTCGACAATGAGCCGAATCCCCACGCGCCGCGTCCGCGACGAGCGCGGGTTTACTCTGGTCGAGCTGTTGGTCGTCATTTCTATCATCGCCATCATCGCCGGGCTCGTCGTCCCCGTCCTGCTCAAGGGCCGTGGCCACGCCTGGAAGGTCAAGTGCACCAACAACTTGCGTCAGATCTACACCCCCGCCAACGAGTACGCGGAGAAGAAGTACGAGTTCCCTAGGGCCCGTGGCAAGACCGATGCGCGCGCTCACGAGAGCATCAACATCCTGCTCAAGTCGCGCTACGGCAAGCAGCTCACGGCCGAGTTCTTCAAGTGTCCCGCCGGTGCCGCCTCGGAGGCGCCGCCTCCCGAGGATGGGGACAAGCTGGCCCTCGCCGAGGACGAGCTCGACTACGCCTGGACGTCGAAGAAGCTCTCTCCGACAAAGAAGGGCATCGTCGCATCCGACAAGTTCATGGCCGACTGGGAAGAAGATTCCGGCGGCCACGAGGACATCGTTCTCGTTCTCACGACCGATGGCTCGGTCAACGAGATGGAAGAGGACGACCCTCAGTGGGATCCCGACAACGGCCTGCCTGTCGGACTAATTCGCTAGTTTCTAAGGGGGCTTTCGGGAAGCCCCCTCTCGCTCGCTCAGCCAGCGATTCACCACAAACACCAAAATAGAAGAGGG
>CAYZGY010001147.1:0-2395 GCA_964478085.1 uncultured Planctomycetia bacterium | reverse complement strand
GGTCGTCGACGGCGAGACGCGAGCACGTTCGTCCATCGAGATCGCCGCGGCTCGTCGGATCATCCTCGACGCGGGTGATGGTGACAACGAGGTCTTCGTCGGAGATCTCGGTGACTTCCCGCTCTTCGAGCTTCGTGTCGATCTCGGTGACGGCGACGACCTGCTGGACGCGACGGCGTCCGCGACCCGTATTCGAGCCGAGGGCGGCAGCGGGGACGATCGCTTCCGCGGCGGCTCCGGCTTCGACTTCTTCCTCGGCGAGGAGGGTACGGATACGATCGACTTCTCGAGACACGAGGGGGCGGAAGGAGTCTTCGCGACGATGCGCAGCTCGCGGCGTACGGTGAGCGTCGGTGACACACCGAAGCTCGATGTCGATCGCTACGTCCATGTGGAGCGCCTCGAGGGCTCGCCCTTCGCCGACACGCTTCAGGGAGACGGCTTCGACAACCTCTTCGTCGCCGATCCGAGCGACACGATCCGCGGTGGCGGCGGGCGGCGCTCCGTCGATCTGCTCGACTTCTCGGCCGAGTCGGGCGGCGTCGTGATCGATCTCGGCGACTGGCAGCATCTCGACGGCGTCGACGGCGCGCTCGGATCTGCCGGTGATGACACGTTCATCGGAGACGATAAAGCCAATGTCTTCTTCGGTGGTGGCGGACGAGACGCGTTCCGTGGCCTCGGCGGCGACGATCTCTTCGTCACGAGGATCGAGGACGGCCCGCAGGGCATCATCGACGGCGGCGACGGCGGCGATACGCTTCGTGTCATCGGAACGGATGACGACGACGCGCTCGGTCTCGTGATCATCGAAGATGTCGTGACACTGGCCGTCGGCTCGGCGGTCGCCGGCGGCGAGGCGCCACCGAGCGTCGGCATCGAGGCGATCGTCAGCTTCGAGGGATTCGAGGTCCGCGCGCTCGAAGGAGACGACACGGTCGCGATCATCGATCTCGACGGCTCCGGCTTCGAGCGTGTCGACGCCGACCTCGGCGCAGGAGACGACCGCTTCGACTCGTCGACGACGCCGCTCCTGGGCGGCGTGACGGTTCGCGGCGGGCCGGGCGACGACATCTTCGCGACCGGTGCAGGCGGCGATCAGCTCTTCGGTGGCGAGGGCGTGAACACGGTCGACTATTCGAACGCCGCGGGGCCGGTATCGGGAAGCGTGCGAGTGATCGTCGACGACGGAAGCGGACGCGAGGATCGGCGTGAGCGGATGGATCGTCTCCGCGATGTGTCGATACTCATCGGCTCGGCTCACGACGACGTGCTGAGCGGCGACGGTCGCGCCAACACGATCGTCGGCGGTGACGGTGACGATGAGATCAACGGTTCGGGCGGGAACGATATCCTCATCGGTGGCCGCGGCCGTGACATGATCACCGGTGGCGGCGGCATCGACACGCTGAGCCATGAGCACGACGAGGTAGCCATCGAGATCGATGTCGAGGCGGGGCAGACACGCCGCGGCGGCGATCCGGAGCACGAGGACGATTTCACGAGCGTGGAGATCTACGTTGGCTCCGCGTTCGGTGACCGGATCTTCGGCGGTCGTCGCAGCGACGACATACGTGGACTCGGAGGCGATGACGAGATCTTCGGAGGGGGCGGCCGCGACGTGCTCGACGGCGGAAGAGGCCGCGATGCCGTCGATGGCGGCGAGGGGCGCGACACCATCGTCTGGAAGCCGGGCGACGAGGCCGACGAGCGGCTTTCCGGTGGCGAGGACGAGGACACCCTGCGCCTGCTCGGCGATGCCTCGCGCGACAGCTTCGGCCTCTCGCGCCTCGTCGACAGCGATGCGACGCTCCTCGCGTTCACCGCGAGCCATCCGGGCAGCGGCGCGCCGCTCGTCATCAACATCGTCTCGGAGATCGAGAAGGCTCTCGTCGAGTCGCGTGGTGGCGACGACTCGGTTGTCGTCGGGGACCTGCGCGGCACCGGTGTCGCTGTGACCGTGCGCCTCGGCGAAGGAGACGACGTGCTCGACGCGTCGACCTCGACCTCAGCCGTCGAGGGATTCGGCGAGGAAGGTGACGACATCTTCCGCGGCGGTACCGGCGACGTCGACAGCACGGGCGAGAGCACTCGCGTCTTCGATCTCTTCGACGGCGGAGCCGGGCAGGACACGGCCGACTACTCCCGGGCGACCGCACCCGTCAGCGCGAGCCTCCTCGAAGGTCGCGGCCGCCTCGGTGGTACGGTCGATCGCTTCATCGGCATCGAGCGGCTCGACGGCACACCGTTCGACGATGTTCTGGAGGGTGATTCTCGACGCGGAGTCGTGAACGTGCTTCGCGGCCTCGCGGGCCCGGCCCGCGTTCGTGGTGTCGGAGGGGAGGCCCGGCTCCTCGGCGGCAGCGGCGACGCTCAGCGTCTCGGCGGCCGCGGG
>CAYZGY010001146.1:0-2400 GCA_964478085.1 uncultured Planctomycetia bacterium | reverse complement strand
CGAACGAGTAGTCGCCCATGTCGTAGATCGCGAGCCCGTTGACCTGACCGACGCGTGCTCCGCTCGTCGTGATCAGGATCGTGCCCTCGGCGATCATCTCGGAGATCTTCTTCTCGACGAGATTGACGCGAGCGATGGCTTCATCGATCGCTCGGTCGACGTCCCCGCCCGTGATTTTCCGACGACGCGATTGGCGCGCCCAGTAGTCGGCCTCGCGCAGGACGTCCTCGAAGACGTTCGTCTGCGTCGTGATCTTGTTCTGTCGTCCGGCCGTGCGCACGCCGTACTCGACGATCTTCGCGACGCCACTCGGCGCGACGTCGAGGAGATCCTCCTGTGCGCAGAGCGAGGCGATGAGGCTCGGCACATCACGTTTCGTCACGCGCGAGGTCAGGTTCGTCTCCGACGAGAAGTCGACGCGGATCTTGAAGGCCTCGGCGAAGTCGGGGTCGGCCTCGAAGATGTAATCGAAGAGCAGGTACTCGCCGAGGAGGACGACCTTCACGGAAGTAGGGATCGGCTCGGGCTTGAGCGTCGCGCTGCGCGGCGGTGCCGACGGGTCTCCGTCTTGAATCTCGAGGGAGCCGTACTTGACGCAGTTCTTGAGTGTCGTCCAAGTGCCGGGCGACGAGATCGCGTCGCTCGCATCGAGGATCAGTACGCCGCCGTCGGCCTCGAGGAAGGTGCCGCGCTGAATCTCGGTGAAGTGCGGTCGTGACGACTGCTCACCGAAGCTGCGACGACCGATCCAGCCGAAGAGGTTCGCGTGCGTCGGGTTCGTCTCGACGACGACGCGCGGTCCATCTGCGGCGGCCGGCTGACCGAGGCAGTTGACCTCGAAATCCTCGATCGCGATGTGGCGCAGATCCCGCAAGAGCGCATCGCCCCAGCCCTGGAGCCAAGTCTGCGCCTCGGGGTCGCGGAACTTCCGGACGAGCGTCGGAATGCGCTTCCCCAAAATTTCGGTCGCCTTCGGGCGCCACTGCTTGTCGGGGAGCTTCTCGAGATCGACCTGGAGTCGGTGGATGAGCGCCGAGATCTCCGCTTGAAGCTTCCGACCCTGACCGGGCGGCAGCTCGAGGAGCTTCGGGCGGCGAGGATCGTCGAAGTTCTGAACGTAACAACGATCGGGGCGAGGCGCCGAACCCTTCGCGCCGTTTCGCGCCGACGAGCTGCGCTTGCGGCCGTTGCCGTTCGAGTCTCTCGTGTAGAGGCGAGCGAGCTCCTCGATGAGCTCGACCTTTCGCGTTCCCGTCAGACCACAGACGAAGAGGTTGTAGCCCGGGCTCGACATCTCGAACGCCATACGAACGGCCTCGACCGCCTTCGCCTGGCCGAAGAACTCGGGACGAGCGCGGAGCCCACGCCCTGGCGAGACCTCGCGCGTCGAGGAGAAGCCGAAAACCGCCGGATCGCAGGTCCAGCGAAGGTCCTCGGGCTCGAGGCGGCAGCGATCCATCGTGCGGGCGGCGCCGTCGTCGATGCTCACGGTGGCGCCTCGGGCGCCCGGTCGCCGAGAATTCGGTCGCGAGGTGGCTTGGCCGCGGTACTTCGTGGTCTTCTTGCGGGCGGGCATCGTATTCCATCTTCGTCCGCAGAGCGCGGAAAGCGCAATATCCTGCCGTAAGTGCCCCGTCTACGCAACGTCGACCCTCAAATTCCCCGACCATCCCATAGACCGTACAAGGTATTGGGCTACAGGAACTTACGGCAGTGCCCCGAGAGCGGCCCCTGCGGACCGCGAACCTTGACTTTACCGGGCAGCCCCCGCAAAATGGAGAATGTCTTTCTCGACCCCAGGCGGAATCTCCGTAAGAAGCCGCCTCTGGCCCTTTTCCGAAGGGTGGCCCTTTTCCGAAGGGTGGCCCTTTTCCGAAGGGCGGATCGAGAGGGGCTCTTCCAAGAGAGAATCGAGAAGCAAGAAGCAAGCACGGTGTTGAAGGCTCGGGGAGGGTGTCCCCGGGAGCTGAAACGGCACGACTGTTAGCGAATCGATCCGCCGGGTGTCTTGACGCCTGAAAGACCCGTTTCGCGTAGCTCTCGAGAGTATTCCTACCCAGCCCGACATCCGAGAGGGAGTAACGGCGATGTTCAGACGAATTCTTCTCTGTGTGGGAGTGATCACGATGTTGCTCCCCATCGGTTGCATGACCACCGAGCCGACGATCTACAGCTGGCCGCACCACAAGCGCCGCATCCGTCACATGCTCGATGATTTCCACAAGGTCCACATGGACATCGATCGGATCATCTTCGACATGGAAGAATACCCGGTGGAAGTCGATTATTAGTCGACTTCGATGTCTTTGAGGGGCCTTTCGGGAAGGCCCCTCTCGATGTCTTTGAGGGGCCTTTCGGGAAGGCCCCTCTCGATCGCTTCGCGATCGATTCACCCCAACC
>CAYZGY010001145.1:0-2401 GCA_964478085.1 uncultured Planctomycetia bacterium | reverse complement strand
CCATGAGCTGGAGGTAATCGATGACGATCATGTCGACGGGCTGGCGGCTGTGAAGCCGACGCATCTTCGAGCGCAGCCCGAGAGGGGTCAGGCCGGGCGAGTCGTCGATGTGGATCGATGACTGCCGGAGCTGCGCGGCCCCCGCGGTCAGATCCTGCCAATCCTGATTGGTCAGCGAGCGCTTGCGCAAGCGGTGCGCGTCGACCTTCGAGAACGAGCAGAGGAGGTTCTGCACGAGCTGGTCGCGCGAGACTTCGAGGCTGAAAATCGCCACACACTTACCGGCCGCGGCAACGTTCGCGACGACGTTCATGCAGAACGTCGTCTTCCCCATACTCGGACGCCCCGCCACGACGATCATCTCGGCCGGGTGGAGACCCGTCGTCATGGTGTCGAGGTCGACGTAACCCGTGTAGACCGAGTTGTCGGCCGAGTCAGTGTCGTCGAGACGCTCGAACTGATCGTCGATAATTTCGCGGATCGGAACGAAATCGCGCCCGCCACGTCCCTTGCCGACCTCGGTGATCAGCTGCTCGGCCTGGTCCTGTTGCTCCTGCGCCGGGAGATCCGAGTCGTAGACGCCCTGGACGATGTCCGCGCAGGTCTTGTGGAGATTCCGAAGGATCGACTTCTCGCGGACGATGCGCGCGTAGAACTCGGCGTTCGCGGCGGCCGGAAGGCGATCGATGAGCTCGTCGAGAAACTCGAGACCGCCCGTCGACTCGAACTCGCCGCGGCTCTCGAGCTCCTCGCTGAGCATGACCTCGTCGACGGTCGAGTTCTTGTCGTAGAGGTCCTGGATCGCGGAGTAGATGCGCGCGTGCTTCGGACTGTAGAAGTCGTCGGGCGTCAGGAGCTGGAAGATGCCGCTGGCCGCCTCGAGGTCGACGAGCAGAGCGCCGAGAACGCGCTGCTCGGCCTCGAGATTGTGCGGTAGCTTGCGATCACTCATCGAAATCCCGCCCAATGAGCCAGCCCAGGACCGAACGACTCTGACTACTCGTCGTCCGACGCGTCGTCGCCAGCGCCTTCGCTCGCTTCTTCGGGCATCACCGCGCCGCCGGCGTCATCGCCCTTGACGACCCAGACCTTGGCCTCGAACTCGACCTCCGGGTGGAGGCGGAACTTGACCTCGTAGATGCCCATCTCCTTGATCGGCTCGTCGAGGAGGATCGCCTTCGCGTCGACCTCGAGGCCCTCGGCCGCGTACTGCTCGGCGATATCACGCGCGGTGACCGAGCCGTAGAGGTGACCCTCCTCGCTCGCGTTCGCGATGATCGTGCACGAGGCCTTGCTGATCTCCTCGGCGAGCACCTGGAATTTCGCCTGGTTCTCTTCCTCGATCGCGAGAAGCTTGCGCTTCATGCTCTCGAAGCGGTGGAGGTTGTCCGGCGTAATCTCGACGGCGAGGCCCTGCGGAAGCAGGAAGTTGCGCCCGTAGCCGGGCGCGACGTTGACGACGTCGCCGATCTTGCCGAGCTTGTCGATGTTGCGTTGTAGGAGAAGCTTCATGGGTTTTTACTCTCGGGAGCCGCCGATCACTCGATCCGTCGATCGATGTCTGATCGGATCAGCTCTCTCAAAACGGGATTTCGCTATCGTCGATCGACTCGCCACCACCCTGGTTCACCGATCCGTCGCCTTCGCCCGAGGCGGGCTGATAATCGTAGTCGTAACTCGGAGCCGGGGCGCCGCCGCCACCTCCTCCGCCGCCGTGCTGCTGCTGGCCGCCTTCGTAGGCACCGCCGCCGCCATCACCACCACCGGAACCGCGGGAATCGATGAACTGGAAGTTCTCGCCGACGACCTTTAATCGGCTGCGCTTCTGACCGTTCTGCTCCCAAGTCTCGTACTGGAGCCGCCCCTCGATGAAGAGCGGTCGACCCTTGTCGAGGAACTTGCAGAGCGTCTCGGCCTGACGGGCCCAGAAGGTGACGTCGACGAAGGTCGTCTCCTCGCGGCGCTCGCCGGTACCGGGGTCGTTGCGCACGCGGTTCGTGGCGATACCGAGGTCGGTGACAGCCGTCCCCTTCGGGGTGTAGCGCAGCTCGGGCTTACGGGTGAGACGGCCCATCAAGATGACTTTGTTGAAGTTCGACATCCGAAAGTCTCCTCTCTTGGATTCTGATCCACCTACAGATTCGGGAAAGGAACGCAGGGGCGGGAGATCCCGCCCTCGAGTCCTTCGAAATGTCCGTCCGTCTCTCACCGACAGCCCGTCGGAGCCACGCGCTCCGAAAGGGCAGAATGCAGGATGACCGCAGATCCGTCAGGCTCACTCGCCCTTCGGTTCCTCCGCGACGGCCATCGCCGATCCGTCGCCCCGCGACTACGCCGCCGCCTTCGGCGCTCCCAAGGCCGGCCCCGACGAGTGACCCCCGCTCGGCGTGTGAGCCGCCCC
>CAYZGY010001144.1:0-2404 GCA_964478085.1 uncultured Planctomycetia bacterium | reverse complement strand
ACCGGCTCGTCGACGACCGCCTCGCCGTCCCCGGTCTCCAGGCGAGCGAGGACGGTCGCAAGTCCACCGCCGGGGGATCGAAACGCCTCGAGCGCGGAGATCGCTTCGACGAGTTGCCGGTGGCGCCACTTATCCGAGTACGACTCGAACTCCCAGGTGCGTCGTTGGCTCGTGATCTCTTCGAGAGCGGCGATATCGGGAGCGATCTCGGCCCCGAGGCGGCTCCTCAGCTCGAGAATCCGACCGGCGCCGCGGCGGAAGCGATGTCCGAGAGGAGCGCGTCCCGTCTTCCAGATCTGGTTGTCGGGAGTCGAAGCGTACCAGTCGGCGATCTTCGGCTCGCCTTGATCGAAGAACGACCAAAGGGCGCCTTTCGGCAAGAGCGTCTTCGTCGCAGCAGCGGAGCGGGAGTCCACGGCGAGGTCGAAGTAGAGCCGACCGCGGGTGCTTCCGGGGTGAAGGGCGACGGAGAGGCGGTTCTTCTCGGCGAGCGTGACGTTCTTCGACGCGAGCTCGTCCTTCGTCCACCTGCGGACGACCTCCCAACCTTCGAGATCGCTCGAGTCCTCGACGCGGAAGACTTCGAGGGACCGAGTGTCGTGCCGGAGAGCGTGATTCGGGAGGTTGTAGCGATCGATTTCCTTCCCGTTGAGGTAGAAGACCGCGCCCGCATCGAGCGTCACGTGAATCTCGATCGCGTCGACGGAGGTCGGGTCTTCGAGCTCGAAGGTCGTCGAGAGGTAGCAGGGTTCGAGCACTGAGTCCGCGCGATACCCCGGAGCGAGGACGGTCGCGTCGCCCGAGTCGAGGCCTCGCGAGACGAGGTCGTCGAGCTCTGCTCGGAACTTCTGGCGCTGGGCTCGGAGCGCATCGAGCTCGGCGAGACGTGGGTGTGTCCCGAGATCGTGAGATCGAGTCTCGCCCGAGTATGGAAGGGCTCGCTCTCGCAGCTCGTCCAGCTGAGCGCGAAAGTCGGCGAGCTTTTCGTCGCTCGCGAGATCTTCCGATGCCGCGAGCCAGTCCTCGAGCTCCGGGACGCGAGACGTCGACGGAGGGACGAGGCCCTGCGCGGCTTCGTCGAGCTTGCTTACGCGCTCGGTGATCGAATAGCCGAGAATATCGTCACGGTCTTCCCGAATCTCGTCGCGACTGTTCTTGAACTGGTGCGCGGCGGCGACGGCTGCGAGCGTTGCGGTCGACAGGATGAAGAACGCCGTCGCGGCGGCATGTGCCGCGGCGCGATTGCGACGTACGAACTTTCGAACGCGGTACCAAACGGATGGTGGCCCGGCGTGAACGGGCTTGCTCTCGAGGTAGCGGCCGATGTCCGCACCGAGCTCGTCGGCGCTGGCGTAGCGGTGCTTTCGTTCCTTCTCGAGCGCACGCATGGTGATCCAGTCGAGCTCGCCTCGTAGCGATCGTCGCAACTTCATCGAGTCGCCGCCTCGCCGCGACGCGAACTCCGTCGTGCGTTCGCGATTGAGCTGGCTCCACCGAGAGCTCGGTGTCAGTGGGTCTTCTTCGCGCACGCGCCGCAGCGCTTCGTCGAGCGAGACTTTGCGCAGGGTGTCCTCGTCGAGCGGCGGCTCACCGACGAGCAGCGTGTAGAGAATCGCACCGAGAGAGTAGACGTCCGTGCGGTGGTCGACCTCTTCGAACGTCGCCTCGGCCTGCTCGGGGCTCATGTACATCGGCGTACCGACGACCTGGCCGACCTTCGTGTACAGCGTTCGCTCGGTCAGTCGGAGGTTCGTCGACTTGGCGACGCCGAAGTCGATGATCTTGACGACGGGCTCGGCCTCGGGTGCTGCGACGAGGATGTTCGAGGGCTTGAGGTCGCGATGGATGATTCCCTTGAGGTGTGCGTGGTGCACTCCGGAGCAGATCTTGACGAAGAGACGCAGGCGATCCTCGAGTCCGAGCTTGTGGCGGTCGCAGTACTCGGTGATCGAGGAGCCGCGCACGAGCTCCATGACGAAGAAGGGGCGGCCGTCCTCGGTCTCGCCGGCGTCGTAGACCTCGGCGATCGAGGGATGCTCCATCAGCGCGAGCGCCTGGCGTTCGGACTCGAACCGTGCCACGACCTCCTTCGAGTCCATGCCGGCCTTGATGACCTTGAGGGCGACGTGCCGGCCGAAGGGCCTGGTCTGCTCTGCCGAGTAGACCTTTCCCATGCCGCCCTCGCCGAGCACCTCGAGGATCTTGTACGGACCGATCTGACCGCCGACGAGCGAATCGTGTCCTGTGACTCGTTGGAGGACAGCCTCGAACTCTTTTCGCGCACGGGCGTTGTCGTCCTCCTCGATCGACTCCTGGTTCGACGACTCCTGGTTCGACGGCTCCCGGTTCGACGACTCCTGGTTCGACGCCTCCTGGTTCGACGACTCCAGACGATCCGACGCGG
>CAYZGY010001143.1:0-2404 GCA_964478085.1 uncultured Planctomycetia bacterium | reverse complement strand
CGGGGGCGCGTGGGGGCCGCCCGCACGCGGGTGCTGGTTGGGGTTAACCGACCGCGCGAAGCGCGAGCGACAGGGGGCTTCCCGAAAGCCCCCTTATTAGTTGATGCGGGTCGTGGCTCTGTCGCCCTTGCGAATCTCACCAGAGTCGGCCGTGAAGAGCACCTTCGCACCGGCGAGGTTCTCGTAGACCTTGTGGACGCGGACCTTGCCGACGAACTGGTCGTCGCGGTAGACCGTGAACTCGAAACCTTCCTTGACGTTGTCCTGCTTGCCGACCGAGAGGACGACCAGGCGGAGATCCGCATCGACCTCCTCGATGAGGGCGTCGACCGGAGGAGCGACGACGCTCGAGATCAGCGCCTCGAGGCCATCCTTGCCGAGCTTCTTGACGACGGCGCTGTGGACGAGCTCGAGCGACTCGAACTCCTGCGACATCTCGTTGTACGAGACGCGCGCGTCACGCAGCTCGCGCTGCGACGTGTCGAGCTCGGTCTTCATCCGGAAGCGCTCCTGGTTGGCGACCTTCTGGAGCTGCGTCGCCTGGGCGCGCGCATCGTGCGCGGACTGGAGCTGCGTCTTGAGCTGCGTGTTCTCCGAGACGACCGCGGCGTTCATCTGATCGGTCGCGGCCTTCTGGGCCTGCGCATCGTCGCGCTCGCGCTCGACCTTCTTGATGTCGGTGTTGAGCTGCTTGATATCGCCGAGGGCCGCATCGAGGCGGCTCGCGAGCGTACTCTCCGAACTCGTGATCGCCTTTCGGGCGTCGATCTCGAGGTCGAGGGCCTCCTTGAGATCCTTGATACGCTGGGCCAACTCCTCGGCCTTCGCATCGCGCGCCTTGACGGCTTCCTCGTAGTTCTTTGCCCAATCCTCGCGGGTCAGGTACAGAGTCGACGAGGTGCCGAAGAACGTGACGCTCAGCAGGAACACGAAGACGACAAAAACCTTCGCGAGAGCACTCATTGCAACCAATCCTCCATTTCACTGCCAGTTTCCCGTCGGTTCGTCCGAGCGGAAACACTCGCAGCATCTCTTACGGCGTTCCCAAGCTGCGGATTCCCGAACGTGGGAACGACCGCCGCTTCATTTGCATTTCTCCGAAAGAGACTGACCGAGAGAAGACAACCGATCTCGCCGAATCACCGGATTCTCGAAGAATCGCATTCTCGAAGAATCGCATTCTCGAAGAATCGCATTCTCGAAGAATCGCATTCTCAAAGAGAATCAGTATTTGCGAGTCCCAACACGCAATTCCGGGCATCTGTGCACACCCACCGAGAATGTCTTCTCAGAAGGCAGCGGACAGAAGCCCAGCAGATCGAGCTGTGAAGAATCGACTCAGACAGTCTTTTCCACCGCCCATTTTTCCGGAACCTGCAGGAAATGCAAGGTCCAAACGGCGGTCAAGGGACCGATTATAGGCTCCGCGAAGACTCTGTCAACGTGAGCGGGACGTAGTAAGCCCGGCCATCGCGCGAATCGCTCGGCCACACGGCCCAACCGTCCGCCCCGGTGCTGACGGGCGCGAACGGGCTCTCGGGCGCCCAGGAGTGGACGATCGCGGAAAAGAGCCGCTCGGCGGGCTCCCCAACCTCTGACAAACTGTTCTGCGGTAAAATCTTGCGAAAAGCGGGAGCGACGATCCACGGGTTCGGCGAGTGCGCGGCGTCACGTGTCGGCGGGGGGCTCTGAGCCTGGTGGGGGAGACGTCCGAGCGACCAGTCCCAGGCCTCGCGACGGAGGCCGCTGCGCGCGAGCACCGAGGGTCGTGCGAGGAGGTCGAAACCCGCGGCCATCGCGAGGGGCTCTCCGCTGAGGCCGAGGACGTCGACCTCCGAACACTTCGCGAACAGAAATCGTGAGAGACCGTGCGCGTCGAGCTTCTCGAAGAACACTTGCCCCTGGGCGTCGAGGATCGACTCGCTCGTGCGATCCCCGAGACCGTCACCGAGCCCGCCACAGAGGACGAGCATGTCGAGGTCTCGTGTATGACAGGCGTGGAGCGACCTCCAAAAGGCCTGCGGATCATCGGGGATGGTGCCGAGATCGAAGACGCGAGCGCCGAGCGAGCGCAAGGCGTCGGCGAGCCAGTAGCCCGCGAGGTCCGAGACGGGCGGCTCGGGCGAGATGGTCGCCCCCTCCGCTTCTTCGCTGTCGACGCTGGCGCGACTCGCACCCGCCATCGCTGCGGCTCGCAGGTCGGTGAGCTCCGCACCGAATGCAATCACACCGATGCGAACTTGCGGAAAGACGCGCACGGAGTCCCGCCCGGCTGCGAGCAGAAAGGCCTGGAGCCTCGCATCGATGCGCGTCCCACGCTCGAAGACGCGGTCGTCGGGGCCGCGGATCCCCGCGCGCACGGAGTCCCGCCCGACGATGCCGTCGCCTCGACTGACCGGGCCGC
>CAYZGY010001142.1:0-2404 GCA_964478085.1 uncultured Planctomycetia bacterium | reverse complement strand
GAGAACGATGCACTGGTTGCCGAACGCGCGCGCGCCTTCGGCGATGATATCGGGGTTGCGCACGGCGAGCGAGTTGACGCTGACTTTCTCCGCGCCGGCGAGCAGCACGTTGCGCATGTCGTCGAGATTGCGGATGCCACCGCCGACCGAGAAGGGAATGAAGATCGTGCCGGCGACGTCCTCGACCATCTCGAGGTCGATCGGGCGACCTTCGGCCGACGCGGTGATGTCGTAGAACACGAGCTCGTCGACGCCCTGCTCGTAGTATTCGCGGGCCATCTCGACGGGCTCGCCGATGTCGACGTTGCCCTTGAATTTGACGCCCTTGGTCGTCTTTTTGTCGCGAACGTCGAGGCAGATGATGACGCGTTTCGAAAGCATGAGATAGAAGAGTTAGGGGATCCGGACTACGGCGTCCACCGAAGGAAGTTCTCGAGAAGCTTGAGACCCGGAGGGCCGCTCTTCTCGGTGTGGAACTGAAACGCGACCAGGTTTTCGGAGCCGACGGCCGCGGTGAAGTCGACCTCTCCGTAGGTCGCGCGACCGAGGACGCACGCGGGATCCTTCGGCTTCACGTGGAAGCTGTGGACGAAGTAGAACTGGCTGCCGGCGGGCACGCCCTGGAGCACGGGGTGCGCGGCGGCGTTCTCGCCCTCGAAGCGCACCTCGTTCCAGCCCATGTGGGGCACCTTTCGCCGGACACCCTCGGGGAATCGGAAGGGGACGACGTCGCCCTCGAGCAGCCCGAGGCAGTCGGTGCCGTCGTCCTCCTCGCTGTGCGAGAAGGCGACTTGGCAGCCGATGCAGATCCCGAGGACGGGCTTGCCGGCCTTCTTCGCGTCGTGGAGCGCCTGGGAGAGGCCGCGCTCGTCGAGGTTCTCCATCGTCGCGCCGGCCGCGCCGACGCCGGGAAAGATGACGCGCTCGGCTCTTGCGACGACCTCGGGGTCGCTCGTGATCGTCGGCTCGAAGCCGAGGTGGCGCACGGCGCACGCGACGCTGGTCAGGTTGCCCGCGGCGTAGTCCAGGACGGCGATCATCGTGTTCTCGGTCCGTTGCGAAGGTTGAGCAAACGAGTCATTATACGTGCATTCGAGGCGAACGGGAGGCGATTCCGGCCTTCGGCGTCTCGATGAGGCTCTCGTGCCCGTCGGTCGAGTGGAAAACCGTGTCGTGCCGTGTAGTATGTCCGCATGGCACCCCCATCGAACGAAGGCGACCGCTCGGCGAAGTCGGCGAAGGGCCCGAGTGAGGCGCTCCACAAGAGCGTCCGCGAGGTCTACTGTGACGACGTCTTGTGGATACTGAACAAGCCCGCCGGCGTCGTCTCCCATCCCAATCCGCCCGCGAAGCGCGCGTCGAACGCGCTGCTGCGGGGAACGTACGACTTCGAGCAGGAGTGCTACGAGTTCGAAGGCGATCGTCGTCTCAAGGTCTGGCTCGTCCACCGGCTCGATCAGGACACGAGCGGCCTGATCATGTGCACGTTCTCGGGGGAGGCCGCCGCGCAGCTCAAGGAGGGCCTCTATCACCGCGAGGTCGAAAAGGAGTACCGCGCGCTTCTCCTCGCTGCTCCGAGGCCCGCCTTCGGCGAGTGGAACGACAAGCTCGTGAGGGACTCGCGTAAGGGCAAGGTCGAGGTGCGGGCGTCGTCGAGCGCGAAGCCCAACGCCGAGACGAGCTACGAGCTCGAGCGAGAGTTCGTCGGCACGGGCCTCGCCCTGGTCCGCCTTCGACCGCACACGGGCAAGACGCACCAGCTACGCGTCCAGACTGCCAAGCGCGGCATTCCGATCGCGGGCGACGAGCGCTACGGCGACTTCACCGCGAACAAGTTCCTGAGGGAGCGTGCCGGCCTCAAGTACATGTTCCTCCACGCCGCCCGCCTATCACTGCGGCACCCGCAGACCGGCAAGCGTCTCCAGTTCACCGCCGAGCTCGGCCAGCGCCTGGAGCTCCCGCTCGCGGAGCTCGACAAGCTCCAGACGCGGCTCCCGAGACGCAAAGAGTCCGAGGAAGCTCCGTACCGCCCGGGCAAGCGCGCCAAGCTCGCGCAGAAAGCCGCGAAGAAGAGCAAGAAGTCCAAAAAGGGCGCGCGAGGGGGAAGCCGGAGAGGCCGCAAGCGGCCACGCTGACTCGTTCCTCAAGTAACGAGATCCTCAGGCGAACAATTGAACATCTTCCCGAGCGTCCGCTTCGCGACACGCCGAACGACGTGGGTCGCGTAGAGTCGCTGGAAGACTTCCTCCTCGATGACGTCGCGCAGTTGCTCGAGCTGATCGAAGTGGTGCGCGGTGAGATCGACGCGATCGCCGAGGTCCCACGAGTGCATGTAGAGGTTTGCGATGACCTCGAAAAGGACGACGGGGTTGTGGACGTGTCCGAGGTCGCGAAGGATCTCTTC
>CAYZGY010001141.1:0-2409 GCA_964478085.1 uncultured Planctomycetia bacterium | reverse complement strand
GTTCGTCGTCGCGTCGATCACCGCCGCGGCAACGCCCGAGACGTTCGTCCAGGTCGCTCCGGTGTCGTCACTGCGGTAGATGCCTGGACTCGGGCCGCTGATAACCCCGGTGTAGAGCCGCGCCGGGTTGCCCGGATCGGCGACCAGATCAGTCGCCGCGCCCAGCGGAAGTCCTGTGCCGACAGCGCCCGAGATACGGTTGAAGTCGTACTCCCCTGTGACGCCGTTGAGCGTGCCGTGGAAGACGCCGAAATCGTCCAAGGCGAAGCTATCAGCCGTATTGACCGAGACGACGATGACATTGCCGCGCGGCGCCACCCCGGAGATGTTCTTGCCGAACAAGAACCCGTGACTGTCGATCACGTCCCAGTCGGGGACGGCGTCGAGCGCGTTGGTCGTCCGCAGCAGCCCGGCTCGCGAGCCGCCCTCGAAACCGAGCGAGCTGTAACGCCCGATCCCGGCGACTAGCGTAGCGTTCGTCGCATCCGTCGGGTCGAGCTCCATGGAGCCGATGGAGAGCGACGGCTCGTGGTCGGTGAGCGGCGTCCAGTTCGGGCTCGCAGCGGTCGCGTTCGTCGTGCGCCAGATGCCGCCGTTGGCAGCACCGATCCAGAGCGTATCGGCGAGCGTCGGATGCGCCACAACCGTGTGGATCGCGCCGATGACCGGATTGTTGACCGGAGCAGGAATGTTCTCGACCTGCCCCTCCTGGATGGGTCCCGGCCCCTGAGGGGTCCAGAGGTCGGGGCCGACGAAGAGCTCGAGAGCCTCATCGACATCGCGCAGCAGCCAGGCCCCGCGCCCGAGGGTGCCGGCAACGAGGACGTCATCGACCGGATCGTGTTCGAGGTCGAAGACCGTGACGTCGGGCAGCTGGGCTCCGAACGTCTGCCAGCGCGTCGCCTTGCTCGCCGTCGAGGGGTCATCCGGGTCGGAGCTCACTGCGAGCGCGAAGGCCTGGGAGGCCCCGCTGCCGAGGCTCGCCGCCGTCACCGTGATGGTGTAGGTTCCGGGCTCTGCCGCCTCGATATGCACCTGCTCGGTATTGTCGACCGAGTTGCGCTGTCCGCTGCCGGCCCGCATGGCGCCGTCGGCGGGGTTGCTCGTGTCGCTGCGATCAGCAAAGAGAATCCACGGACCGAAATGCTCGCCGTTCGGTCCGGTGACAAAGATATCGAGATCGTTGACGAGCGCCTTCTGAGGGTTGTCGATACCGGCCGGAGCGACGGCGCCGACCGGATCGATCCAGGCCAAGGTCGCCACCAGGTCTCCGGGCTCGTCCACCTCGAAGGTATAGGTGACGTCGTTGCCGGTCGTGTAGGTGCCCTGCTTGAGGAACTCGCCGACTCCGTCCACCGCCCCGGCGATGAGGTCCGCACCTGCGAGGGCGTCGAGCAAGCCCCAGCCGAAGACGAAGTCCGGTCCCTCGGTGCCCGCGTCCGCGGCGGTGTGGGCCAGAATCGCACGCACCTCGTCCGATCGAGGCAGTCGTGCGTAGTGATTCTGGAACAGCTCGCCGAGCAGTCCCAAAGTCCCCGTCACCGTCGGAGACGCCATCGAAGTGCCCGAGAGGCTGACGTAATCGGTGTCGGAGGCGATACCGGGGCTCAGAAGTCCCCTGCCGTTGGCTGTGATATCAGGCTTCAGCCGCCCGTCGTCCGCGGGCCCCCAGCTCGAAAACTCCGTCGACGTCGGCCGCCCTGACAGCAGTGTTCCGAGCAGGTCGTCCTCGAGCGCGCCGACCGTCACCACGTTCTTCGAGATCGCCTGGTCTCCCGGGATCGTGTCGAAGAGGTCTTGCGCGTAGTGCGAGCTGGCGCTGAAGAGGTAGTTGTTGCTCGTGTTGTTCGGGTCGTAGATGCGGTCGCCCGGCTCGACCGCCCGGCGCTCGTTCCCAGCCGCACTGACGACGACGTGACCCGGGTTGTTGACTGCGACCTGGTCGTAGTTCGCCGAAACCGTCTGGTACTTGCCGAAGACCTGGTCCTCGAGCGTGCCGCTGCCAACGGCACCGTTCCAGAACCAGAAGTCGAAGTCTCCGTCGCCGTCCGGATCGGGGCTGGCAGGTGAACCGGGCAGCAAGGCCAGATTCGCGCCGGTCACGGGTGTCAGACCCGGGCTCAGCCCGTAGCTGTGGTTGCTCGCAAAACTCAACGAAGCATCGGTGACGAGTTCGCCGGTGACTGTTGTCTCGACGTTGTTGAAGTCGTACGCGCGCAGCGTCGCTGCCGGCGCCATACCCATCGCGGCGCCGTTGACTCCCAGAGCGATCATCGTGCCGGCGACGTGGGTCGCATGGCGAGAGACGGCCTGGACGCCGTCGTGGTCGGTGATGCGCGGGGTCCCCGGGTTCGACGGGTCGGCGAACTCCTGATGGGTGCCGCGGATGTCCCCCCCGTCCCATATACC
>CAYZGY010001140.1:0-2419 GCA_964478085.1 uncultured Planctomycetia bacterium | reverse complement strand
GCGCGTCCGGCTCCTCTTCGTTGATCCGCGGAACCTGCGCACGCACCTCGACGTAACGCTTGATCGCCTGGAGAGCGAAGCTGCCGACCGGTACGACACGCTCGCGGCGGCCCTTGCCGCGCGCCTTGATCACCTCGGCGGTGAAGTCGAGGTCGCTGACGTTGAGCGCCGTGAGCTCGCTGACGCGGAGACCCGTCGAGTACAGCGTCTCGAGGATCGCACGATCACGAACGGCCTGGAACGAGTTGCCCTGAGGAGCGTTGAGGAGCTTCTCGACCTCTTCCGTGCTGAGGAAGTGGGGGAGCTTCTTCTCGACCTTCGGGGTCTCGATGTCTGCGAGGGGGTTGACCGTCACGTGTCCCTTGCGCATCAGGAACTTGTAGAAGCTGCGAATCGTCGCGAGCTTGCGGACGACGGTCGTCTTCTGGTAGTTGCGCTCCTTGAGAGCCGCGAGGAACTCACGGATCTGCAGCGTCGTGATACCAGCGGGGTTGACGGGGACGCCGTCACCCTGGGCATAGAAGCGAAGAAACTGGTGCAAGTCCTTCTCGTACGCGCGGATCGTCTCGGGCGACATGTTCCGCTCGTAGCGCAGGTACTTGACGAACTCCTCCTCGAAGTTGATCGGACCCGCGTTCTCGCCGCCTTCGGGCTGCGCGTTCGTCTCGGGAGCCGGAGCTTCCTGAGCGGGGGCCTCTTCGGGATTCGGCTGGCCTGCCATGGCGAGGCGGTCCTGGACGTTCGAGGCTTCGGGCGTGGACGGGTTGGTGTTCTCTCCCGTGAGGCCCTCGGCCGGTCTCGACTCGGTGTTACCCGAGACCGTGTCGTTGGTCGTGTGGGTGTTCTCTTCCATCTTCTTCTCTTCCACCGAATGTGGTTTCAGAGTGCTCCGTCTTTCGATTCCGTTGCTGCCCGCACTCATATGGACCTCACGCGCTCCGAAATCATGCCTTCCATCACCTCGTACGCATCTTCTCGCGAGATTCCCGACTCAGGTTTCTCTGCCTGCGAGAGGAGAGTACGAAGAAGCTCGAGCGGATCGTCAGCGTCGAAAAGGAAGCAGTGCTCTTGGTCAGGCTTGACCAGGAAGACCGTGTCCGGGCCGTTGCTCGACGTTTCCATGAACTTCTTCTCGTGATACCGAAAACCCGTCCGATCAAACTTGCTTGCTCGACAACAACTGTCGAACGTAGTGAATATCGGCAGTGTGGTTGGGATTTCCTTGAGCCTTTCTTTTCGGACGGGCCGGAATCCCACGAGATCCCCGGAACCACGCGAAAAAAGTCCGCGAGGTTTTTCGAAAATCGCTCAAGGGGTGGGGCGGGGGAGTCGATAAAGACGATACCCTCTCTTTGCAAGCACGCTCGATCGGGCCTCGGGAGCGGAATCGGCTGACGGAACGAAGGGAAGAGAGGGAATGATGAGCGGAGGAACGTCGCTGCGCTTTCTTGCGGGGCTCTGCGTTCTCTGGGCCGTATCGTCGGGCTGCCGACTGGCTGAACCCGCACCGCGAAAGGACCTCCTCGTTCTCGAGCGTCTACTGGAGCTCGACGCGCAGCCGAGCGGTAGCCCTCGCCTCGACCGTGAAGTGCTGACGAAGGAGCTTGGCGTCGCACTCCTGTCCCTCGAGTCGACGAGTGAGCTCGGGTCGCTTTGGTACGAGACGAATCGGCTCGGCGAGCGCGTCGCCGGCGCGGGCGGCCAAGAAGATCTCCAGCGCCCGAACGTGTTCTTCGCGGCGAGCCAGGCCGTTCTCTTTCGGCTCGCTCAGCTGAGCACGAAAGAGGGAGCGGAGACGCTCGTGCGGATCTTCTCCGATCCGAAGAACCGATTTGACGGAGAGGCCGCGCTCGACATTCGCTACGCGATCTCTTGCTGTGCGCAGCTCGCCAAGCCGTATCTCGAAGAGGTCAGCTCGCCGGCGCTGACCCGAGAGGTGTCGGAATTGCTCGCCGTGATCGATGCGGGTCGTACCTACGGTCCGTGAAGGACGGCCGGACCGCGTGCTTCGAGTCAGAGTCCGAGTGAATCGAGAATCGCGCGCGTCTCGGCTGGGTGCGAGGTGATCGATCGCACGACGAAGAAAGTGCCGAGGCCGGCGACGAAGAGGCTCGAGGCCGAGGGCAGCGCTCGCACGAGCTTCGCAGCGGTGCGATCGGCACGCGCGAGCGTCTCGGGGCGGAACTTCGTCTTGAGGAAAGCGGCTTCCTGAAAGAAGACGCCGCCCTCGAGTCGTTTTCCCGGCGCGAGCACCTTCCCCGTCGCGAAGATCGATCCGGTCAGGATCAACGCGCCACCGAAGCCGACGCCGAACGCGACGAGAAGCACGATCGCGAAGACGAGATGCTGCGGGTAGTGCAGCCCGAGCAGGATGATCGTGAACGCAGCGGGACAGGGAAGAAGACCGCCCGAGAAGCCG
>CAYZGY010001139.1:0-2421 GCA_964478085.1 uncultured Planctomycetia bacterium | reverse complement strand
GCCCGTCGAACGAGCACAACTACACGTCGGGACTCCTTCAGTTCTTCTTGATGACGGGCGACCTCGAAGCGGCACGAGCCGTTACGGATCTCGCCGACTGGGTCATCGCGATGGACGACGGGCCGAGCTCGATTCTCTCGCCGATCGATGACGGCCCCACGGGATTCGCCAGCTGCACCTTCACCGAAGAATTCCAGGGCCCGGGCCGCGGCGCAGGGCACTCGATCAACACGCTCCTCGATGCGCATCGACTGAGCAGCGAAGGGCGCTACCTCGCGAAGGCGGAAGAGCTCATCCGTCGTTGCATCCATCCGAACGACGATCTCGACGCGCTGAACCTGCTCGACCCCGAGTCGCGGTGGTCCTACGTAATCTTCCTCCAGATCCTCGGGAAGTACCTCGATCGCAAAGTGGAACGCGGCGAACGCGACGACCGCTTCGAGTACGCTCGAGCGAGCCTTCTTCACTATGCACGCTGGATGCTCGAGCACGAGTGCTCGTTTCGTTCCCGATTCGAGAAGGTAGAGTTCCCCACCGAGACTTGGGCGGCTCAGGACATGCGCAAGAGCTGCGTTCTCGACTTCGCCGCGAAGTACGGGCCGGAGGATCTTCGAGAGGATTTCTCGCGTCGAGCGGAGGAGTTCTTTCGCGAGTCGCTCGTCGGTGTCGAAAGCTTCGACACGAAGGCTTGCACACGCCCTCTCGCGATCCTGCTCACGAGCGGCGCGCAGAGAGCGGCCTTCGTAAACGCTCCGCCAGAGCCGATCGCACCGCCGACCGAGGAGCTGGACTTCGGCGAGCCGTCGGGCTTCGTCTCGCAACGCGTGCGCGTCAAGCAGATCATCAAGTCGCCCAAGCTCTTCGGCGCGCTGATTCGACTCGTGCTCTCGCCCCGCAAGGCCCTCCGAATCGTGAAGGCGTTCCTGCGATGAAGGTCCTGATGCTCATCCACGGTCTGCCGGTCGGCGGCACGGAGGTCATGGTCTGCCATCTCGTCCGCTACCTTCGCCGGTTCAGCGTCGACGTCGAGGTCGGCTGCCTCGACGAGATCGGGGAGCTCGGCGAGGGCCTGATCGCCGAAGGCGTCCCGTTTCGCGAGTACCACCGCAAGGGTGGCTTCGATCTCTCGCTTGCGCGGCAGATCGCCGACCACGCGCGCTCGACCCAGTGCGACTTGATCCACGCCCACCAGTACACGTGCTACTTCTACGGCGCGCTCGCACAGCGACGTGCCCGCATGCCGTTGGTTTTCTCGGAGCACGGCCGTTTCTACCCCGATCTGCCGAGCTGGAAGCGTCGCCTCTTCAACCGACTGCTCGGATCGAGAGCGCACGCGATCACGGCGGTGTCCGCCGGTGTCAAACGGAGCCTCGTCGAGATCGAGGGCTTTCCCGCGGACCGCATCGAGGTGCTCTACAACGGCATCGACTTCCAGCCCTTCGTCGAAGCCTCGAAGCTGTACCGCGACGAAGCCCGGGAGCGTGTCGGACTTCCGTACGACGCGACGGTGATCGGAACGATCGGCCGTCTCGACTCGATCAAGAATCAGACCTTCCTGCTCCACGCGTTCGCGAAGCTCCACGCCGAGGACGCCGACACGCGGCTGGCGGTCGTCGGGTACGGCCCCGAGCGTGAGCTTCTCGAGAAGCGCGCGGCGGATCTCGGCGTCGCCGATGCCGTGCACTTCTTCGGCAAGCGCTCGGACACACCGGAGCTCCTCGCAGCCTTCAGCGTCTTCGCGCTCACGAGCTTGAGCGAAGGAACGCCGATGACGCTCCTCGAGGCGATGGCCGCGTCGAGGCCGATCGTCTCGACCGGGGTCGGAGGCATTCCGGAAATCGTCGAGCACGAGAAGACGGGACTCCTCGTCGAGGGAGTTCCGCCGGATTACCGGAACCCCGACGCGGTCGAGTCGCCCGAATACCTCGAATGCTTCACGGCAGCCTTGAGTCGAGCGCTCTACGATGTCGATTTTCAAAGAGAGATCGTGCGGAACGCATACGAGCTTGGCCGCGGAAGATTCTCTCTCGACATCGTCTGCCGGCGGTACGTCGAGATCTACGAGGCCGTCAGTGGGAAGACCGCCGGCCCCGAGAGGCTACCTCTCGAAAGTCCTAGCGTGAAGGGTTGAGCCATGTGCGGAATCTGCGGAGTCTACAACTACCGAGCGGACGACCCGGTCGACGGATCGGCGCTCGAGACGATGAAGGACCTCCTCGCCCACCGCGGTCCGGACGAGGACGGCACGCACATCGAAGAGCACGTCGGGCTCGGCCATCGACGCCTGAGCATCATCGGCCTCTCGACGGGGCGCCAGCCCCTCGCGAACGAAGATGAGAGCGTCTGGGTCTCGTTCAACGGCGAGATCTACAACCACCGCGAGCTCCGTCAGGGCCTCCTTGCACGCGGGCATCGGTTTCG
>CAYZGY010001138.1:1660-2444 GCA_964478085.1 uncultured Planctomycetia bacterium | reverse complement strand
CGAGGCCGGCGTCAACGCCCAACGTGATCGTTGACTGCGCACGACGCCGCGTGCGCGCGTCAAAAAGCTGTCGCGCTCTCGACGATTGAACTTCTCGGCCGCGTTGACGCCGCCGTAGATGTTGCCGCTGTAGAATCCGAAGGCGACGAAGCCGAGCGCGCCAGCGGTCACGTCCTCCTCCTCGACGGCCGCGAGGACGGTGCCGCCGATGAGGATCGAATTGACGAGGAAAGCCATCGCCGCGTCACCGTAGCGTCCCGCGTACGCCTGACCGGCTCCGGGGGCTGCAGCCGAGAAGATTCCCGCGAGAACGGGAGACTTGGTCGGGATCTCGTCGAACGCGTCGCACTCTTCGAGAAGACGCTCCGACGCTTCGTCCGGAAGCGATCGAAACCTCTCGCGAGCGCTCGCCGAGTCGCCGGCCTCGAGCGCGTAGAACCCGCCGACGAGATTCGCCTCGATTCGTGTCGCCTCGACTCGCGCAGCGTCGGCCGCCGAGTCCGCGAGCTTGCGTGCCTCGTGCGGCTCGCCGGCGATTTGAGCCAGGAGCGCGCGAAGAAGACCCTCGTCCTCGACAGGTTGAACGAATTGCACGAGAGAGTGAGCGTCACGATGACGCCCCAATCGCGCGAGGCAGATCGCGATGCGCCGGTAGCAGGTCTGCACTCGTGCGCCCGTCGGATGCAAGAACAGGTAACGCAAATACTCGACGCGCGCACGTTCAAACTCGCGGTCGCCAAAAAAGGTCTCGGCGAACGCAAAGAGCGTCTCGGCATTCGTGGGG
>CAYZGY010001138.1:0-1650 GCA_964478085.1 uncultured Planctomycetia bacterium | reverse complement strand
CGTAGACAGCATGCGGAGCGGCGTCTTCCTCCGGCTCGTCACTCTCGTCGACGAAACTCGCGAACCAGAAGGCGTTCTCGTGCACGGGATCCTTCGGCGCCCCGTCTTGCGTTCGCGGGTAGAGGTTTCGCGAGAACGGATGATCCCTCATCAATCGATCCGCCGTGATCCACGAACCCGCGACGAGCCCGTGCCAGCCGATCGCCTCGCGACCGAAAGCCGAGCAGCTCGGCTCGAAGTCGCAGTGGAAGGCCCACTGAGGCCCGAGCGCGACTTGATAGAAATCGATGAACGCCTGCCCGGCCTGCGAAGACGGGCTCTGGCCCTCTTCGGTCCTCGCCGGCTCGACCGATCGACAGCCGAGGAGCGAGCCGAAGGCCACGACGAGAACAGAACGAGCGAGAGCAGAACCCAATGACACGGCTCAGAGGTCTTTCGTCGGGCTCGGCTCGCGCTGATCGCCAGTCTTCTTCGGAGCGTCTGACTTCCCCTTTTCTCGCTTCTTGCTCGAGCGAGAGAGAGCGGGACGAATCTCGATATAGCCCTCGTCGGCAATGCGGACGATGGATTCCCACGGCTCGAATCCTTCGACCGAGATCTCGATCTTGTGCTCGCCGGGCGTCAGAACGATCGGCTTGCCGAACGAGGTGCTCTGAAGCGCGCCGTCGACGATGATCTTCACTTCGCCCTGGATCGCGAAGACGCGACGCGGCTGTTGTACGATGATCCCAGCCCCGTCGAGCTGCAGCGTCACCTCGAGCTTCTGGTAGGTGCCTTCACGCACGCGGACTCGTTGAGCGAAGGTCCGAAATCCGTCGGCACGCACCTCGATCTCGTGCATGCCGGCCTCGAGCAAGTAGAGGTTGCGCGTCAGCGGAGAGACGAAGGCGCCGTCCACGAAGACCTGCGCGTTTCCGGGAGAGACCTGGAGGTCGACGCCCTGACCGGCCGGGTCGAGGTGAGCATCGATCTTCGCGGGGACGAATTGCGAGTGGACCTTGATCGGCTCGAGGAAGCTCAGGAGCGGCAAGCCGAGGCAGCACGGTGAGCAAACGATCGTGCCGACCGCCTCGCTCGGGGTGATCGGATCGATCTCGGTCGTGTACTGCACGGAACGCGAGACGGGATTGAAGCCCTGCTTCTCGATCCGCACGGTGAACTGGGTGCGCTCGCTCGAGACCTCGAGCGTCGCGGGTGTCTTGAGTCCGCTGTCCTCGCCGTCGAGGAGTATGCGCGCCCCGGCCGGATGCGAGTTGACCTCGATCTTTCCCGATGCCGAACAACCACCGAGAAGCGTACATCCGACGAGCACCCAAGAGGTGAAGCTCGCGCGGGCTCGTAATCGGTCGAGGAGGAGGATCATCGGGTCTCGTGAGTTTTCTCGCGCAGAATCGTCGGGCCCCGATCCCGTCGATCGGTGGACTCCGGTCCCGCTGCCCGCTTCAATATACGCAAGCCGAGGTTCTCGGTTCCTTTCTTTTTACCTGGAAGAGGTCGGCCACGCCGCTATCACCCGCATGCCCGCATCGCGTCTCTCTCTCGCCTTATCGGTCGTCCTCCTCGTCTCGACCTCGAGCGTCTCTGCCTCCGACTGGCCGATGTGGCGCCGCGACGCGGGTCGCACGGCCGCTTCCCCGGACGCCCTTCCGA
>CAYZGY010001137.1:0-2444 GCA_964478085.1 uncultured Planctomycetia bacterium | reverse complement strand
GCACCGAGACCTTCTCTGGCGATATCGTCAACAGTGTCCCCGAGCCGATGACCGCGCTGCTCCTCGGAGCCGGCTCGCTCGGAGCGGGCGTCGTCTCCCGACGTCGACGTCGCGCGGCCGAGAAGGCCTGATTCCAGCGACAACGAAGAACGTACGAATGACGAGGCGATCCTTTCGAGGGTCGCCTCTTCTCGTTGGTGGACTGTCGTTGGTCGACTGGAGCTTCGCGCTCAGCTAGTCTTCTCGACCTGCGCTCCGCGCGCGCGAATGAACTTCGCGGGGGTGCCGGCGATGATGCTGGACGGCTCGAAGGTCTTCGTCACGACCGACGCTGCGCCGACGACGCTGCCCTCCGCGACATCCTCCATCACCACGGCCTTGTTCCCGATCCACGTATCGCGCCCGACCGTCACCTTGCGCAGCTCGCCGCCTTGGAGGCGAATCGGCGTGTCGGTTCGATCGAAGAAGTGGACTTGGCTTCCGCTGACGATGTCGACACCCGAGCCGAGCAGGACGTCGTCCTCGATCGCACAGATGCCGAGGTTGCAGTAGGGGCCGATGTAGGCGTCGTTGCCGATCTCGATGCCTCGCTGATTGAGCAGCGTTCCGAAGCCGATGACGAAACCGTCGCTCCGGAGGCCGAGCGTGACCTTGTAGTACTCGCGGCGCAGGTAGATTCCCGTCATTCCCGGGATCAGGCTGACGATCTGGGAGCCTGTCTGGAAGATCTGGTGACGTCCATCGACGCACGCGAGCCAGCGTACGGGGTACGCGAGCGGCGCGATGACGATGCGCGCGATGAGCTTGACCAGAAACTTCAGCACGCTTTTCATCGGGCGGCGACGAGCTCGCTTTCGAGAAACTTCGTGCTGTCGATGGAGTTGCGGTGCCAGAGCTCGAACATCAGGAGGATCCAAAAGTGTGTGCCGAGGTCGATGATCTTCGAGCCACCGTCCTGGTGCGTCTTCCAGAGGTTTTCGAGGTACTCGCGTCGGAAGTATCCGCGCGCGAGCAAGGTCCCGTCGAAGAGAACGTCGCGGAGCCAATCGCGAAGCTCACCGCGGAACCAGCGGTGGAGCGGGACGGCGAAGCCGCGCTTCGGGCGGTTGAGGACCTCGTGCGGCAGATGCTTCGAGAGCATACGTCGGAAGATGAACTTCGCCTCTCCGTCTCGTAGCTTCGTGCTCGACGGAAACGTCGCCACGAGCTCGGCGAGGCGGTGATCGAGGAGCGGCGAGCGGACCTCGAGCGAGTGCGCCATGCTCATGCGGTCGACCTTGACGAGGATGTCGTCGACGAGGTACGAGCGGTAGTCGAGGAACTGCGCTCGAGAGATCGGGTCGTTCGATCCGCACTCGTTCCAAATTGACGCGAAGAGCCGGTCCGTGCGGTGCTGGTCGGCGAGGTAGCCCGCGAGCTCGTCCGAGTACATCGAGGCCTTGTCACGGCCGTCGAAGTAGAAGAACGAGTTCGCTGTGGCCGCGCCGGCGTCGAGGTTGAGGTTGTCGAGCAGCGTCTTGCCGCGCGCGTACTTCGGGTAGAAGGTCGCGAAGGGGCGAACGAGCTGCCGGAGCATCGACGGAACCCTTCCGCGCAGCGACTCCTCGCGAGCGATCTGGCCGTACCGCGAGTAGCCGGCGAAGAGCTCGTCGCCGCCGTCACCGGAGATCGCGACGGTCAGAGACTCTCGTGCCGCCTGGCAGAGGTAGTAGGTCGGAAGGGCCGAAGGATCGGCGAAGGGCTCGTCGAAGTGCCAGAGGATCTTCTCGATGAGATCGGTCGATCCGGCCCCGACGTCGCGCACTTGATGGTCGGCACCGAGGAGCTTTGCAAACTCCGTTGCCTGCTCGCTCTCGTCGTACTTCGGATCCTCGAAGCGGATCGTCGTCGACATCAGCGAACGGTCGATGTGCTTCGACATACGCTGCGCGACGGCGCTCGAATCGACACCTCCGCTGAGGAAGACACCGAGCGGCACTTCACTCTCGAGGCGAATCTTGACGGTCTCGTCGAAAGCCTCGTCGAGCTCTTGCTCGAGCTCGTCGAGGGAACGATCGTCTCCGTCTCGGCACTCGATGTCCCAGTATCGTCGGACGTCGACCTTGCCGTCCGAGACTTCGAGCACGTGTGCCGCCGGAAGCGTCGCGATGCCCTCGAAGGCCGTCAGCGGAGCGGGGACGTACGCGAGCGAAAGGTAGTGGTGGAGCGCCTTCCAGTTCGGTGAGCGCTCGACACCCGGGTACGAGAGGATCGACTTGAGCTCCGAAGCGAAGATCAGTCGCTCGGAATCCGCGTACCAGTAGAGCGGCTTCTTTCCGAGGCGGTCCCGCGCGAGCACGAGCTTGCGCGCCTTGCGATCCCAGATCGCGATCGCGAACATGCCGCGCAGGTCGTCAACGAAATTCGCGCCCTTCTCTTCGTAGAGGTGGACGAGAACTTCCGTG
>CAYZGY010001136.1:0-2445 GCA_964478085.1 uncultured Planctomycetia bacterium | reverse complement strand
ACCGACACCGACGGTGATGACCGAGCGGACAAGAAGGAGGTCCTCTTCACGAAGACGGGACACCCCGAACACGACCACTCGGCGCACTCGGCGTCTTTCGGGCCGGACGGGAAGCTCTACTGGAACTTCGGCAACACGGGTCAAGCCGTGCACGATCGAAACGGCGCGACGGTCGTCGACGTCCTCGGCCATCCGGTCGTCGACAAGCGCAGCCCGTACCAAGGCGGAATGCAGTTCCGCTGCAACCTCGACGGCAGTGAGTTCGAGGTGCTCGGACACAACTTCCGCAACAACTACGAAGGCGCCGTCGACTCTTTCGGAAACGTCTGGCAGACCGACAACGACGACGACGGCAACCGCGGGGCCCGCATGAGCTTCGTCCTCGAGGGCGGCAACTTCGGCTATCGCGACGAGATCACGGGTGCGGCTTGGCGTACGGCGCGAACAGGCCAGCACGAAGATGTCGGACATCGACATTTTCATCAGAACGATCCGGGCGTCGTTCCGAACTTGATCATGACCGGAAACGGCGCGCCGTCGGGCATCACGGTGTACGAGGGTCGACTGTTGCCGAAGATCTTTCACGATCGACCGATTCATGGTGACACGGTGACCAACGTCGTCCACGGCAATGTGATCCACCGAAGCGGTGCAGGATTCGGTGGCAAAGCGACTCCCCTGCTGCGTAGTCGACGTGACAAGTGGTTCCGCCCCGTGGACGTCTGCGTCGCCCCGGCCGGCTGTCTCTTCGTCACGTACTGGTACGACCCGGGCGTCGGCGGTAACCTAAAAGCCGACACGACGCGCGGTCGCGTCTACCGCATCGCCCCGCCCGAGATGCCGTACCGCACGAAGAAGGTCGATGTGTCAACGCATGCCCGAGCTCTCGAGGCACTCAAAAGCCCGAACGCGGCCACGCGTTACTTGGCGTGGATGAAGCTCCACGAGGCAGGAGATCGAGCGGAGGGTGTCCTTCAGCGCCTCCTCCTCGCCGACGAGCTGACGCATCGTGCGCGCGGACTTTGGCTCCTCGGAAAGATCGAAGGACGTGGTCAACGCTACGTCGATCGCGCACTGAACTCGGGCGACGCGCCTCTTCGCGTCGTCGGCGTTCGCCTGGCGCGGCAGATCGGGCTCGATCTCGAGCCGATCCTCGCGCACGCGGTGAAGGACCCGTCACCCGCCGTTCGACGAGAATGCGCGATCGCGCTCCGCGGAAATCGCACGCCCTGGGCCGCTGAGCTCTGGGCGGAGCTCGCGAATCGACACGACGGCGAGGATCGCTGGTTTCTCGAGTCCCTCGGCATCAGCGCAGCTGGCGATTGGGACGCGCGCTTCGCCGCGTGGCTCGAGACCGTCGACGCTGCAAAGGCCCGCACGAAGGCCTACCGCGATCTCGTTTGGCGCAGTCGCGCCGAGACGGCGCTGCCGCTTCTCGCGAAGCTCATTCTCGATCCTTCGATCGATCCTCGCGAACGCCTTCGCTACTTCCGCGCGTTCGACTTCCACGACTCGTCGAAACGCGACGATATCCTTCTCGAGCTCGCCACGACCGAGCACCGTGAACGCGCGACCATCACGAAGCTCGCGCTCGCTCACTACCGAGGCAAGAGTCGACCGAACGGCCCGAAGTTTCGAGCGGCACTCGACGCGGCTCTCGACGCGACGCGGGCGACGCCGGAGTTCGTCACGCTTCTGAGACGCTTCGACCTTCGCGAAAGAGCGGATGCTCTCGTCGCCCTCGCGTTCGAAGCGACGGACGATCGGCTCGTCGACTCGGCCCTCGATCTCGCTCGCCGCTGGAACGCTCACAGACGAATTGCCGAGAAGACACGCGACGAGGACTCCAGAGTCGCGCGACGAGCGGTGGCCCTCCTCGTGCGTCACCGTACACGCACGGGCCTCGACGCGATCAGCGCGGTCGTCACCGATGTCGACCGTTCTCTGGATGATCGTCGCTTCGCGATCTCGACGTATCGAGGCCACCGGCCTTCCGAGCAGCGCCTTCTTCGACTCTTGCTCGACGGCGCGATCCCGGAGTCGCTCCACCTCGTGACGGCCAACGTGCTTCTGTCCTCGGGCGACGAGAAGATTCGCGAGCGCGCCGCCGAAAAGCTCGAGCTCCCCCTCACTGCGGACGAAAAGCCGATTCCGACCATCGCCGAGCTCGAACGATTGCGAGGCGATGCGGCACGCGGTCGCGACGTCTTCGCGAAGGCCGGAAAGTGTTCGACCTGTCACCTCGTCGGAGGAGAAGGCAAGGCGGTCGGCCCCGACCTTTCGACCGTCGGGAAGAAGCTCGGACGCTCGAGCCTCTTCGAGTCGATCCTCTTCCCGAGCCTCGGCATCAGCCACGGATTCGAGACGTCGACCGTCATCTCGACGAAGGGTGACGTCATCACGGGAATCGTCAAGAGCCGGAGCGAGGAGAGCACGGTGCTCGTC
>CAYZGY010001135.1:0-2457 GCA_964478085.1 uncultured Planctomycetia bacterium | reverse complement strand
AGCGATCGAGCCTGGTAGCGGGACCTTCACCTTCGGTCTTGAGCGAGCCGAAGGATCGAGGTTCATCGACATCGGGGTCCTCTTGAGCGTCCTTTCGCACTGTAGTGACGGGCGCGACGGTCGTCGTTGCGGCTTGGGTCTCTTGCCACGAGTCCGGCAGCGGTGTCGAGCCAGTGACTCGGAGGGGGAGAGGGCGAATGCGGTGCCGGCGGCGTGCGGTGGTGACATCGATGCAGTAGAGAAACTCGTCCGTCGTCTCGAGGTAACGCAGCGCCTCGCGTTCGGCCTCCGCGAAGAGCACGGCAGGCTTGTGCGTGACGAAGGTCGTTTCGAACACGCAGACTTCGTCGAGCTTAACGCGTTTTCGCAGTCGTGCGAGATCGTCGATCGCGGGCTCGGGAAACGTCGTGTCGTGAGTCCACGCACCGACGAACGCGTGCCCGCGGATGACGACGACCAAGGGGTGGAGGCCGACCTGCTCGAGCACGGCTGCGACGAGGAGGGCGAGGTCGAGGCACGTCGCGAGACGATTTTCGAGGATTTGGTCCGGCGAGCGGACCTTCTGTCCGTCGTGTTCGAAGCTCGCCGGTGGATTGATGTATCCAATCTCGAGAGAGGAGATGGCCTCGTAGCAGGACTGAACGATCTGCCGAACTCGCTTTGCACTGAGCGATTGGTAACCGGAGAGCGAATCGTCACCGGTCGACTCGCTCAGGTGCTTGCGCGTGAGAGACAGGATCTCGTCGATCGCTGGATGATTCGGCAGGACGAACGCGGCGAGAATCTCCGGCAGGGTCGAGAATCCTCCCCATTCGTTGTACGCCAGGACTTCGATCGGCGAGCGTTTCTGGGCGAGGACCCATTCGTCCTTGCGGACCTCGATCGACAGGACGGTCGACTCTCGCTCGGTCTGACTCGCGAGCGTCTCGGGCCGAAGCGGAAGATCGACCGATTCGAAGTTGAATGTCGACTCGGCCGCGATGCTCGCGACGCGAAGGTCGAGCACCTCGGAGGCACCGCGAGCGATCTCGAGTCGAACGGTCAAGTCGTCGATGTCCTGATCGGAGTCGTTGCGGATCTTCAGGAGGTTAACGACCGGCACGTCGTTCTGCTGCATCGCGTAGTTGACGCGCGTGTCGTAGTCGACTTCGATTCGGAGCGCGCCAACGAACGAAGGATCGGTAGCCTCCTCAGGTATCTCCTTTGGCGCGGAGGATTCTGTGGCCGATTCATCTCGATCGGGTTGGTGTTCGTGTTCGTTCATTTGAGAGAGCGCCTTCGCCGTCGAATGAGATCATCTGAAGAGGAGTTCTGAGCGAGTCGGGCCCGAAAGAACGGACGCGTCTTTCCTCGCGAATGCGATAACCCGTGCGCCGTCGTTTGGGAAAGTCTCCCGAGCGCGGCCTATCCTCCCGAGTGTCTTTTCTGCCCGTCGCGCGATTCGCGTGCTTCTCCGCGATTGCGAATTCGCCCCGAGCGAGGCCGTGCTCCAACACGCCGTTCGGTCGCGGCGAAGGAGTCGACAAGGGGCTCCGCGTGAACGAGGCTCGACTCGAATCTGCGAAACGAGCTTCGCAGGGTTCTGGCCTGGTATCAAGGGGCTCCATGCGAGACGCGGTCCCAATCTCCTCGGCCGAAAGGTCTTGTCGCCGTCTGACTGGACGAGGTACGAGAAATCCGAGCGACCTCTGCCGAGTTCGATCCCAAGGCTTCGGTCCTTATGTCGTGCGCTTCGAGAATCCTTAGCAGCGATTCGAAATCTCGGCACCGATCCGGCCCTGAACAGCTCGACTTCGATATTGTCGACCGCTGCTACGAGGCGAGAGCCCGTGTACCGCGGACCTTTGATCCGCTGCGGGTGGACCGAAGAGTGCTTGGCTCCCCAGGCGAGAATGGAGTCGGTATACGGTCCTGTCGTGCTCCTACGGCGATCGTCGGAGGGAGTCGGAAAACCGCCACTCGCGTTCAAATCATCCCATCATCCGCGTCCTCCTGTGGTCGAGTCGGCTCGACTAACCGTTCGACACGTTCGCTTCTCGGTCAACTGTTGTTGCAAACGGCGCCCCCTAACCAGAGCCCGCGGCCCTCTAGTACGTTTGTCAGCTGACACCTGGGTCTATGTTCCGGCGTTCCACCGTATCGCCGCGCCCGTGTGCTGTCATACATTTGCGTGAACTATTCACCATGGCGTGAGATTCCTCGCTCCCGAGAGTCGGCATCCGCGGGCTACTCCGGCTCGGCGTCGACCTTCTGGGGCTGTGGCCTTCGAGTTGCGTCACAGGATCGGGCGACGTGGATCGGTTCGCGGCGCAGAGGCCTTTCGCGATTACCTTCGCCAGCTTCGCGGGTCGCCCCGGTTGTGGAGTGTATGGGCGTGCGTCCGCTCGATTTTGCTGCGAGCGGATCCCACCAACCTCTAGTTTTTGCGAACGGAAATATCGTATGGGTGTGTCTCTG
>CAYZGY010001134.1:0-2462 GCA_964478085.1 uncultured Planctomycetia bacterium | reverse complement strand
GCGACGAAGAGCTCGGGCGAATCGGCCGCTTGGACGCCGAATCGACTTTTTCAACCGGCTGTTAGGAGTCTGGGCGCCGCCAACGGCGCCGGATCGGCTCGGACTCACAGAAAAAGCCGCTTTTCTGTCGAACACCCGACGGTGCGTGTGCCTCTCTCAGGCTATCGAGGCGACGTTTCGACGATCCGTGAAAGACTCCGATCGACTCCACTTTCGAATCTGGCGAGCCCACTCGGGCGACCGGGAAGCGCTCGACGCGCTCTTGCGCTCCGTGCAAGACGCGCTCCTGCGACACTTGAGACGGACCGTCTCGGACGCGGCGCTCGCCGACGCTGCTCGAGAAAAGGTGTTCGAGCGCCTCGAGCACAGCGAGTCACTGTTCAAAATGCTCTGCAGGCTCGTCATCCTGCTCGAGGTCGGCCTCGGCATCACGCTGATCGTGCTCACCGACTTCAGCGACGAGCTTCACCGACTCATCTTCGTCGTGACGTGCGTCATCTACTCGCCGCTCATTTGCGGACTGCTCACGCTTTGGGCCCACGCGAATCGCAACACCGCGCGCATGCTGCAGGCGCTCGAGCGAGTCGCGGACGACTCATGAAAATTCGACGAACTCGGCGGCGAGATTCTGGTGAATTCGCGATTCGTCGATGAAGAGCCTGCCGTCGTGCTCTGGTAGCCTGGAGGGCTGGTAGTCGATCAGATCCTCCACCGGAATCTCGCAATGCCCGCAAACCATCGCGCCGCCGCGTTCGCCATCATCGGCATCGTGCTTCTCCCCTCACTGGTCTCGGCGAAGGATTCGCTGACTTACGAGGACATTTTCCCGCAGGACCGCCTCCTCGACGTTCAGATCACGATCCCCGAGGAGAGCTGGGACACTCTCCGCCGACAGACGAGATACTTTCTTCAGGCGCTCGGCGCGGCGCGCGTCCACACGCCACCGCCGACGCCGTACTCGTACTTCGACGCGAGCGTCAAGATCGACGGCGTCGAGTACCCGAAGGTCGCGATTCGAAAGAAGGGCTTCCTCGGATCGCAGAGCTCCAGCCATCCCTCGCTCAAGGTGAAGCTCAATCACGTCGACTCGGAAGCGAACATCGGCGGTCTCACGAACCTGACGCTCAACAACAATCAGCAGGACACGAGCCTTGTCAGCCAGTACCTGAGCTACAAGCTCTTCAACGCGATCGGCTCACCGGCCCCGCGCTGCGCCTTCGCGAAGGTGACGGTCAACGGCAAGTACCTCGGCGTGTACTCGCACGTCGAGAGCATGAGAAAGAACGTCGTCAAGCGAGGCTTCGGAGACGACACAGGCACTCTCTTCGAAGGAACGGTCGTCGATTTCTACGAAGGCTGGGAGAACAGCTTCGAGCACAAGTTCGGCGACGACCCGAAGGGACGCGCGCGCCTCTTGAAGCTCATCGAGGTGCTGAACCCGAAGGACTCGATCCCCCTCCTCGAACCGGACGCCGAAGTCCGCGCCTTCGTCCCGAGCGACGATTCGATCGACACGACATGGATGTCGCCCGACTTCGACGACTCCTCGTGGATTGTGAGCCGCGGCGGCGCCGGGTTCGAGACCGAGAGGGGCTATGAAAAGCACATCGGAGAGAATCTCGAGTTTCGCGAGCAGCTCTTCGAGCGACGAGGCTCGATCTACCTGCGATATCGGTTCGAGGCGGCCGACTTCTCGAAGATCCGCGAGCTGCTCCTCGGCGTCAAACTCGACGACGGGTTCGTCGCGTACCTCAACGGCCATCGTGTCGGTTCGGTCAACGGGCCGGAGAATCCAGCATGGGACTCTTTAGCGACAGGACACGGCGACGACCGCTCCGCTGTCGAGTTTCAAGCGATCGCGATCACCGAGCATCTCGACAAGCTTCGCAAGGGTGTCAACGTCCTCGCGGTGCAGGGACTCAACGCGCGTCCCGAGAGCTCCGACATGCTCATCGCGGCCGAGCTGCGAGGAAGCGAGACGAAGGCGCTCGCCGGTCTCGAGGAGGTTGTCGACATCGACGCGTTCTACCGCTTTTGGGCGATCGAAGGGCTCCTCGGATTCTGGGACGGCTACTCGGGCAACCGAAACAACTTTTTCGTCTACGTGCACCCCGAGACCTCGAAGCTCCACTTTCTTCCCTGGGGCGCCGACTCGCTCTTCATGAAATTCAGCCCGATCAATCGAGATCCGAGCCTGAAGCAGTCGGTCAAGATCGAAGGGCTGCTCGCGAATCGCCTGTACCAGACGAAGGCAGGACGCGCGCGCTACCGGAAGACGCTCGTCTCGATCCTCGAGAAGCACTGGAACGAAGAGGAGCTGCTGGCGGAAGCCGATCGGCTCGAGAAGCTCCTCGAGGCTGCGGCTGGTGAGCACCGCCGACACGGGCGCTTCACTTCGGAGATCGAGCGGATTCGCGAGTTCATACGCACGCGACGGGCCGAGATCCTCGAGGAGATCGCGG
>CAYZGY010001133.1:0-2468 GCA_964478085.1 uncultured Planctomycetia bacterium | reverse complement strand
CCGCGCCGTCACCCAGCAGGATGCCAACGCTCGACTGGATGGCGTTCTTCTCCTCGGTGACTCGAGCCAGCTCCTTCTCGAGACTCGCAAGCTCCGATTTTCGTCGGGTGTCGAGCTCTTTGGCGACGTCGGGGCGAACGTCCGGATGCAGCCGACGCTGCTTCTTCGATTTCTCGTCTCCCGAGAGCGAGTAGTTCGAGCTTTCGAAGATTCCGTACCAGGCGTAGTAGTCCTCCGCGTTGATCGGATCGAATTTGTGATCGTGGCAACGTGCGCATCCGATCGTCAGGCCGAGGAAGGCCTGGCCGGTCGTGTCGATCGAGTCTTGGATCGTCAGGTAGTGGAACTCCTCGATACCGAAGCCGAAGCGGCGGGACACCGCGAGGAATCCTGTCGCCGTCAAGAGGTCCTCATAGCGCTCGCGCGGAGCGCTATTCGCGATGATGTCGCCGGCGAGCTGTTCGCGGATGAACTCGTCGTAGGGCTTGTCGGCGTTGAACGCATCGATGACCCAATTGCGATACTTCCACGCGAGCGGCACGGGGAAATCGGCCGTCTCTCCGGCCGTATCCGCGTAGCGTGCGACGGCGAGCCAATGACGCCCCCAACGCTCGCCGTAGTGGGGCGAGTCGAGGAGGCGCTCGACGACGCGATCGAGAGCGCCGGGTCGGTCGTCATCGAGGAATGCGGCGATCTCTTCCGGCGTGGGAGGCAAACCGATGAGCCCGAAGGTGGCTCGGCGCAACAGCGTGCGCTTGTTCGCATCGGAGACGGGCGCGAGGTCGTTCCTTTCGAGCTTCGCGAGAATGAAACGATCGATCGGCGTGCGGGGCCACGACGCGTCGCGAACGTTCGGTGTATTCGCCGGCTTCACGGGCTGGAACGACCAGTGCGCGCGTTCTTGCTCCGTGATCTCACCCGATCGAAAACGAAGCGCGCCTCCGCCGCTCGACTCTTCGGCGTGTGGCCATGGCATTCCGAGCTTCACCCAGCGCTCGAGGATCTCGATCTCTCGATCAGCGAGCTTCTTGCGCGGCGGCATCTTGACGTCGCCTTCGTGACGAACCGCCCGGATGAGGAGGCTCTCCTCGGGCTTGCCTTCGATCGCCGAGGGGCCGGCGTCGCCGCCACGCAGGATGAACGCGCGGGCATCGAGGCGAAGCCCCGATTCGCTCTTCTGGGCACCGTGGCATTTCGTGCAACGCTCGAGAAGGAGAGGGCGCACCTCGTTCTCGAAGAAGGCCTCGTCGTCCGAGGCGCGGGCGCCTTTCGCGAAGAGCGCGAGAGCCAGGAGGCCGACCGTGATGACGAATCGAAGTGGCGTTCTCATCGACGAGCTAATCTCATTCAGCCGAACCGGAGACGGCGATCACAATCGTCGTATTTTAAGCCCCTGGCTCGTCATCGAAAAGAGTGTGTCGGTCCCGGTACGCCGGTTATTCGGATCGCGGTCCCCCGGGCTCGATGCCCGGGGGCTCGGGCATGTCCTCGGTGATGAGCTTCCAGGTCGCGCCCATCTCACGGACGGCGCGGAAGTCGCGAGAATCGTAGGAGAGCTCGAGCTGCGGGGTCTCGATCACCCTTCCCCCCTGAGCGCGAGATTCCATCGCCGCATCGAGAACGCCCGTCGCGAGGAGTGTCCGCGCAGCGGGATAGGGCGCTTCGCCCGTGCGTACGTGCTCTTGAATCGCTCGCGAGAGGGCCTTGAAGAGATTGCGATTTCGCCACGGCCCGACGTAGTAAGCCGTCGCTCGCGGCGTCTGCGGGTCGGCCTTCGTGAAGCACGCGAAGTTCCAGCGGAAGTCGTTACGCCCGATGCGAAGGATCGTCGAGCGCAGGCCATCGCGATGTTGAATGAGGATCGCGTGCGACGGAACGGTTCTTCCGTCGAGCGGCTCGACGAAGCTTCGGAGTGACGCGAGCGTCGGTGTCTCGCCGAGCTCGGCGCCCTGCGCGGCGCTCGCGAGGGGCCCCGCCCAATCGCCGCGCTCGGCGGCAGCCCAGACTTCGTCACCTTCGATGAATCGGACGCTTTCGACGCCCGTCTCGCCGCCGGCTCGGAGCTCGATCATCGACTCGAGGACCTCCAGGCTGTGAAAGTCGTAGACCTCGAGAGGACCGCCGTGAATCGAGAGCGCCTCGGTCAGCTCTTCGCCAGGATCGATCTCGAGCGGAGGGCGACGTTGCGCGAGGGGGACGGAGCTTCCGGCGAGCAGCGGAATGTCGAGACGCTTCGACGTGTCGAACATCTCCTTCGCCCAATCCCAACGGTAGGAGAGGTGCTTGTCGTTGAAGACGGGTACGACGCGATCGCTTCGTTCGAAGACCTCGACGATCTCGTCGAAGAAGCGCTTGCGCGGGTACATCTTCTGCCCCTTCTCGTTGACGGGATAGTCTCCGTGCTCCGCGATCGAAAGCACGCCGTCGACCGCGAGCGTCTCGCCACCGAGGCAGAGGGCGCCCGAGAT
>CAYZGY010001132.1:0-2469 GCA_964478085.1 uncultured Planctomycetia bacterium | reverse complement strand
TGGGGCGAGGACGGTGATGCGAACGTGGACGAAAGGGTCGACGACCGTGATGAGTTCGTCGAGATCCTCAACCTGACGGGCACGGATCAAGACATCTCGAACTGGATCCTGACGGACTCGGAATCGACGCGTCACGCATTTCTCCCCGGTACGATCGTCCCGAACGAGTGCTCGGTGGTCGTCTTCGGAAACGTCGGCGAGTTTCCGTTCAACCGCGCGACGATCCAGGCGGCCTCGACCGGAAGTCTCGCGCTCGACGACGACGGCGACACGATCGGCCTCGCGAACCTCGACGGCGACGTGCAAGCCCGCATCACGTACGGCGCTGAAGGCGGCTCGTCGGACTCGCGCACGCGATCTCCCGATGGCGAGGGCGACTTCGCCAGTCATATCGACGTCACCGGCTCGCCGTTCTCCCCTGGCACGCTGACCGACGGGACGACGCTCTCGGGCTGCCCCGACGAGCCCTTCGTGCCTGATTCGGTCGAGATCTGGGAGATCCAAGGTGAAGGCCAGTGCTCCCCGATCGAGGACACGACCGTCCTGACGACCGGTAACATCGTCACCGCCGTTCAAAACGACGGCTTCTTCATCCAGACACCCGAGGAACGCACCGACGGAAACATCGAGACGTCGGACGGCATCTTCGTCTACACGGCCGCCGCCCCCGAGGTCTCGGTCGGGGACGTCGTCGACGTCGTCGGAGACGTTACCGAGTTCTTCGATTGGACCGAGCTGACGAGCCCGCGCATCACGATCCAGTCGAACGGGGCCGAGCTGCCCGAGCCGATCGTCCTCGACGAGACCCGCCCGTCGCCCGATCAGCCGCAGTCGCCGAACGAGCTCGAGCGCTTCGAGAACATGCTCATCGAGTTCACGAACGGTACGGTCGTCAACACGAGCGATCGATTCGGCAACTTCCTCGTCGTCGCGAAACCCGATCGAACCTACCGCGAGCCCGGGATCGCGCACCCGGGTGCCGACGGCTTTCCGGTTTGGGACGGCAACCCCGAGATCTTCGAGGTCGATCCGAACAAGATCTCTAGTGGCCTCCAGATCTCCCCAGCAGCAGGCGCACGCATCACGCGCTGCTACGGCCCGCTCGCGTACCGCTTCGAGCGTTACCGCGTCCATCCCGTCGAGCTCGAGGTCGAGTCGGAGTTCTCCCCGCGCCCGGTTCCCGAGCGGGTAGGAGGACAACTCCTCATCGCGACGCAAAACCTCTTCGGCTTCTTCGACGACCAGGACGACCCGACGCGCGACGACCAGGTGCTGAGCACCGAAGACTACAACGCGCGCCTCGCGAGCATGTCGGCGTGGATTCGCGACATGCTACGCTCGCCCGACATCGTCGCCGTGCAAGAAGCGGAGAGTGTCGGAGTGCTCCAGGCTCTCGCGGATCGTATCAACGCTGATGACGGCTCGGTCGACTACACGCCGTTCCTCGTACGCTCGAACGATCCGGGCGGACGCAATTCAGGATTCCTCGTGCAGGAGTCCATCGAGATCGACTCGGTCGAGGCCGTCGGCGGCGACGAGACCTTCGATCTCGACGGTCGCACGAACGACACATTCTCGCGACCACCGCTCGTCCTGCGCGGCACGTACACCGGCGACGGGCAGGGCCTGCCGCTCGTCCTCGTCAACGTCCACATGCGCTCGCTCGGCGGCATCGACGGTGACTCGGCGACCTTCGTTCAGACCAAACGCCTTCGCCAAGCCGAGTTCGTCGCAGACCTCGCGCAGACGATTCAGACCGACGAGCCCGATGTGAATCTCGTCATCGCCGGAGACTTCAACGCCTTCGAGTTCACCGACGGCTACGTCGACTCGCTCGGGATCATCACGGGCACCTTCGAGGCCGGCTCGGCGCTCAACGAGCCTGCCGAGAACATCGTCGACCCGACGCTGCGTGATCACGTGCTCGACCTCCCCGCCCGAGAGCGCTACTCGACGCTGTTCGACGGCAACGCCGAGGCGCTCGATCACATCGTGTCCTCGAGCGCGATGGCCGCACGTCTCCAAGTCGTCGCCTTGGCACGCGGCAACGCCGACGCCCCGAGCGACTCGGACCGTGCGTCGGATCACGACGGCATGGTCGCGTACTACGACGTCTCGACCGACAAGTCCGGCCCCGACTTCAAGCGAGGCGACACGAACGCTGACGGCAACATCGACCTCTCCGATCCCGTCGCGACGCTCAACTTCCTCTTCACGGGTGGTGACGCGCCACCTTGCCGCGTCGCGGCCGCCGCGAACGGCGCGGGCCGTCTCGAGCTGACCTCGGCGATCTACATGCTCAACTTCCTGTTCAGCGGCGGCAGCCCGCCGCCGGCTCCGTACCCGGACTGCGGCGAGTACGTTCCAGCGCGCGACGATGCGCTCGGGTGTGAGTCGTACGACGGCTGCTAACCGCCCGTTGAAAAAGTCGATTCGGCGTCCAAGCGGCCGATTCGCCCGAGTTCTTCG
>CAYZGY010001131.1:0-2471 GCA_964478085.1 uncultured Planctomycetia bacterium | reverse complement strand
GAGATCGAGCTCGCTTTTGCGGGCTGGTAGGGTCGCGCTCCTGGTAGTCCTTTCACCGAAATCGTGAATCATGCCACCTTTGGGATCGCCAAACAGAGGTTGCCCGAAGTTCGGCCCCGGATAAGATGGATCCGCGAATGCGGGGTCTTGCCCGTCCGAGGACGGGGCCGAATTCAGCCATCGCCGCCCGCCGAACGGGCAGAATCGAGCCACGGAAACGACCGTGGCGAGGAGCACCAATCATGACGCGGACGTCTCGTTCTCTTCTCGTGGCCCTTGCGGTTGCCTTTTCGGCGACCTTGGTCGTCTCTTCGGTGCCGACCGGTGTCGAAGCGCGGTCGGCGAAGGAGGCGTCCTCGAAGATCAAGCGGGCGCTCAAGCGTCGCGATGACCTCGGCCTCCGGGACGGACTCGAGATCGCGCTTCAGGGCGGTGGCACGAAGATGATGAAGTCGCTCCTCTCCTACGCGGGGAAGATGCCGAAGGACGCGGACGACCTCTACTGGCCGCTCATCGAAGCGATCGCGAGCTTCGTCGACCGCCCCGCGCTCGAGGAGCTCGGCAAGCACATCGTCAAGAGCAAGAGCAAGCCGATCGCGCGCGATCTGCTGCACGCCCTTCATGCGAGCAAGACGAAGAACGTCGTCTTCGCCCTCGAGCCGATCATCGACAAGGGCTCGCTCGCGCTTCGCTACAAGGCCGTCCTCAAGCTTTCGACCGTGCGCTCCCAGCGCGCGATCGGAATTCTGATCGACGTGATCCAGGAGGAGGAGAAGAAGTCGAAGGACGACCCGACCGCCGTCATGTTCGCCGCGGTCGACGGCCTCCAGGCTCTCACGGGCCAGAAGTTCGGACGCAGCGTGCTCAACTGGGTCGGCTGGTGGGAGAAGAACCGCGGCAAGGATATCAAGGTCGACCCGAGCGCCACCGCGGTCACCGGGCGTCGCACGGGAACGGCCGTCGATAGCCTCGTCAGCCTGCGCGCGAAGGAGTTCGCCGGGCTCGAGAAGGCTCCCAAGAAGGGTGTCATCGTCATCAGCGCGATCTACAAGAAGAAGATCCAGCGCGATCTCAATAACGACCACATGGAGGAAATCCTCTCGCGTATGGGCATCCCGCACACGGTCGTGCCGCGCGAGGATTTCATGGATTTCGATCTCTCGGACACGGGCGCGATTCTCGTCAACTGCGCGCAGTTCCACAAATTCTGCATCTGCCCGACCTGCAAGCCGAGCGGGGGAGTCAACAACCGGCTGCGCCGCTGCTCGGGCTGCAACAAGCACATCAACTTCTCGGCCACGTTCACCCCGTCGCAGATCTCGAAGATTCGCGACTTCGTCATGGAGGGCGGCTACCTCTTCACCGAGGACTGGGTCGTCAAGGAGCTGCTCGAGAAAGCCTTTCCCAAGTTCGTCGCGGCGGGCTCGAAGCTCAAGGAAGACAGCGTCAAGATCGCTCCCGTGCGCGGTATGGCGACGCACCCGTACCTCGAAGGTCTCGTCGTCGCCACGCTCGAGGAGGAGGACGACGACGGCGGCTTCACGCTCGAGGGAGACGACGACGATGATTTCGACCTCGACGATGATTTCGACCTCGACGATGACGACGACGACGACGACGACGACGACGACGACGACGACGATGAGGATGACGACGACGATGACTCGTCGAGCGGCGGCCGCAGCAAGACGATCGTGATCCCGCCGCCCGAGAAGGAGGAAAAGGAGGAGAAGGAAGACGCCTCGCTCATCAAGATCCGCCACGAGTGGAAGATCGACGACGAGAGCTTCCGCCTCCAGGTCAAGGACAAGAAGAAGGTCCTCGCCCTCCTCGGTACCGGCGACATCCGTGACCAAGGCAAAGCCAAAGTCGAAGTCGTCGCCCTCGCCTTCCGCCCCGGCGCCGGCGGCGCCGACAAACGCGAGATCGGCACGAGCCGTTCGAAGCGCGCCAAGGGCATCTCGGGCGTCGTCGTTCAAGTGCTCAGCCACTTCGGCAAGCAGAACTCGAGAGAGGACGAGCACACCATCGAGAACTTGTTGCTCAACTTTCTGATTGACGCGAATGTCGCGCGGGAGGCTCGGCAGTTGCGTGATCCGAAGGGGAAGAGCAAGAAGCGCAACAAGTGATTCTTTTAGGGGGCTTTCGGGAAGCCCCCTCTTGAGCGCGCGAAGCCGCGCTCAAGTCACCCCAACCAGCACGGGATCGGGGTGCCGCAACGCGAAGGGATTCAGGAGGGACGAGTCTCCGGGCTCGTCCTTTTTTCGTGGGGGATGAGTCGCTCTGGCTCTGTCTCCGAGCCCGAGCCTGTCTCCGAGCCGGAGCCCGATTGCGAGCCCGTCCCTACCTCTCTATCTCCACACTCGCCGGCCTCTCCACCTGCCCGCAATAGACGAGATTGCCGCGGATGCACGCCTTTCGAAGGAGTCGCTTCTTTCGGTAGCACAGCGCGCTCACCCTCCCAAGCTCCC
>CAYZGY010001130.1:0-2476 GCA_964478085.1 uncultured Planctomycetia bacterium | reverse complement strand
CCGCTCCCTTGCCCTCCCGTAGCAGGCCAATTAAACTCTCCAGCTTGGCATCGCCCCGTAACCGACTCGAGAAAGGATAGCGCCCGCCATGGTCAAGCAGCTGATGGTCGTCCCCGAAGAGGTTCGTCGGACCGAGACGATCCAGATCGGAGCCATCCCCGTCAATTCGTACCAGAAGACGCTCGGCGACGAGATCTCGGCTGGCAAGCTGACGGCGGCGGACTCTCTGCGCCTCTATCGCGACATGGTCGTCATCCGCGAGTTCGAGACGATGCTCGATCAGATCAAGAAGATGGGCGCGTACGAGGGAATCGCGTACGACCACAAGGGCCCCGCGCACCTCTCGATCGGCCAGGAGGCGGCCGCGGTCGGTCAGTCATTCCTCCTCGGCGTCGACGATCACATCCTCGGCAGTCACCGTAGCCACGGCGAGATTCTCGCGAAGGGCCTGAGCGCGATCGACAAGCTCGACGACGCGAGCCTCGATCGGATCATGGGCGATTTTTTCGGTGGCGAGACCCTTGCGGTTATCGAGTCGGAGCTCACGAGCTCGTCGGAAGAGAACGCGATCGACTTTCTCCTCTACGGTCTCCTCGCCGAGGTCTTCGGCCGCGCGACTGGTTTCAATCGCGGCCTCGGCGGCTCGATGCACGCGTTCTTCCTCCCCTTCGGTGCCTTCCCGAATAACGCGATCGTCGGCGGCAGCGCCGACATTGCCACGGGATGTGCCCTTTACAAGAGGGTTCAGAAGAAGCCCGGCATCGCGGTCGCGAACATCGGTGACGCGTCGACCGGTTGCGGTCCCGTCTGGGAAGCGATGAACTTCGCGACGATGGGACAGCTCTGGAACCTCTGGCCGAAGGATTGCCAAGGTGGACTGCCCGTCGTCTTCTGCTTCATGAACAACTTCTACGGCATGGGTGGACAGCCCGCCGGCGAGACGATGGGCTTCGAGCGCCTCGCTTGCCTCGGCGCGGGACTCAACCTCCACAACATGCACGCCGAGACGATCGACGGAAACGATCCGCTCGCGGTCATCGACGCGTTCCGCCGCAAGCGCGAGATCATCGAGGCGGGCGACGGCCCGGTCCTGCTCGAGGTCATCGCCTACCGTCAAAGCGGTCACTCGCCGAGTGACGCGAGCGCGTACCGATCTCGCGAGGAGATCGATCTCTGGCGCCAGGTCGATCCGATCGCCGAGTTCGGCCGCCAGCTCGTCGCCGAGCCCGCCCGCGGGCCGCGGCGCCCGCCCCCCCCGCGGGGGCGCGCGCGGCCCCGCGCGCCTGGGCGACCGAGAAGATGAAGAAGGCGCTCACCTACGCGGCCGATCTCGAGAAGTCGCCTCGCATCGAGGCCGACCCGATCGCGCGCGTCATGTACTGTCACGAAGACGCGCTGGAAGAGTCGCCGATCGGCCCGAGCGACGTCCTCAAGCCGCTCGAGGAGAACACGCGCGTCCAAGCCATCGCGAAGAAGAGTCGTGCAGGTCGGGACCCTGAGACCGGCGAGATCCTCTCGGAAGGTAAGGCCGTCTCGGTCCGCGATGCACTGTTCGAGGCGATCGCCCACCGCTTCTACAACGACTCGCGCCTCATCGCCTACGGCGAGGAGAACCGCGACTGGGACGGCGCGTTCGCCGTCTACCGCGGTCTCACCGAAGCGATCCCGTACAATCGCCTCTTCAACTCGCCGATCTCGGAAGCCGCGATCATCGGGACGGCTTGCGGATACGCGATGGAAGGCGGTCGCGCGCTCGTCGAGCTGATGTACTGCGACTTCCTCGGTCGCGCGGGCGACGAGATCTTCAATCAGCTCGCCAAGTGGCAGAGCATGTCGGGCGGCGAGCTTCGCATGCCCGTCGTCGTCCGGGTCTCGGTCGGTAGCAAGTACGGCGCGCAGCACTCGCAAGACTGGAGCGCGCTCTGCTGTCACATTCCGGGACTGAAGGTCTGCTTCCCCGCGACGCCGTACGACTCGAAGGGTCTCTTGGCTTCGGCGCTCGCAGGCGATGACCCCGTGATCTTCTTCGAGAGTCAGCGGACCTACGGACACACCGAGTGGTTCCAGGACGAGGTGCCCGAGGAGAACTACACGATTCCGATCGGCCTCCCCGACGTCAAGCGCGAGGGATCGGACATCACGATCCTGACGATCGGAGCGACACTTTACCGCGCGCTCGAGGCTGCCGACCGACTCGAGGAGGAGTTCGGGATCTCCGCCGAGATCATCGACGCGCGCAGCCTCGTCCCCTTCGACTACAGCCTCGTGCTCGAGTCGCTCAAGAAGACGGGTCGCATCGTTCTCGCGTCGGACGCGTGCGAGCGCGGCAGCTTCCTTCACACTCTCGCCGGCAACATCCAGCAGATGGGCTTCGACGATCTCGACGGTCCCGTCACGATCGTCGGTGCGCGCAACTGGATCACGCCGGCCGCGGAGCTCGAGGATCTGTTCTTCCCGAGTCCGGAGTGGATCCTCG
>CAYZGY010001129.1:0-2478 GCA_964478085.1 uncultured Planctomycetia bacterium | reverse complement strand
TGGATACCGTATCAGCTGGGTAGTTCGGCCCAAGTAGTAGTACAGATCTATGATGCTTCGGGACACCTGGTACGGCGACTTGATATAGGTTTACAGGGTGCGGGAGATTACCGATCACGAGGCGGGGCAGTTTACTGGGATGGTAGAAACGAGTTTGGCGAGCAGGCGGTCTCGGGTAACGAGACAGCGTCGACCGCCCTCAAGATGCTGGTCGCGATCTTCGTCGAGATCCGCAAGTTTCAGCACATCGGCATGACCGAGACGGCGAAGGGCGATCAGTTCATCATCGACGAGGCCGTCTCGATCGAGAAGAGCGACAAGCCGGGCTTCATCGAGAAGCTCATCGCCGATCAACAGCCGATCGAGGCCGGTTTCCTCAAGGTCGTTCCGAAGGACGCGAAGAGCTTCTTTCTGGCGTCGGGCGTCAAGCCCCTGACGATCTACGACAAGATCATCGAGGCCGTCGGCCAGTTCGGTGACGATGGTGAGCAGGCCCTCGCGATGTGGAAGGCGGTGCAGGACGAGGTCGGCGTCGACTTTCGCGAGGAGGTGCTCTCGTGGATCGACGGAGGTGGGGGGATCATCCATCTCCCGGGCGAAGGACTCTGCGGCGAGTGTGTCGCGTTCCTTCGAGTGACCGACACCGGCAAGGCCAAGCGTCTGATCGAGCGTGCGTGGAAGCCGTTCCACAAGTACGTGACGAAGGAGCGCAAGCAGGAGATGGAGCTCGTCGACGTCCCGACGCTCGACAACTTCAAGGAGCTTCAAATCCCCGCGATGCCCTGGCTCCGCCCCGTGATCGGCACGCCGCAGGGTGTCCTGGTCATCGCGAGCTCGCGAGGAGCCGCGGAGAAGGTCGCCGCTGCCGTCTCCGATCAGGCCGAGTCGATTCGTGACAACCCGCGCTTCCAAGCGCTCGGAATCCCGGAGGAGGGCAACTTCACCGATCTCTGGTACGCCGACGTCGAGGACTCCCTCGAGGGTCTCGCGAACTTGCTCGGCACCGGCGGGTTCTTCCTGAGTCTTCTTCCCGAAGAGGAAGACACGAAGCCCGCGGTCAAGGTCGGGCACATCCTCACGAAGCTCGCGGCCTTCCTGCGCGATCTCGACATCGCGGTCGACGTCGCCGGCTGGAGCTCCTACGACGCCGAGAAGCAGATTCTGCGCTCGCGATCGGTCACGAAGCTGCGGATCGAGGAGTAGGGACGAGCGCCGCCGACTCTCCCAGATGCACGGGCGTCGTCTTCCGTCGTAGAATCAGAGGTGGAGCTCGCGAAGCTCCCCCCTGACTCTCGTGTCTACTTCTGCGCAACGTTATGCCGTTCGGTTCTCGAAGACGTGTCTCCCCGAAAGTGGTGACGATCATCGTCGCGTTCGTCGTCTTGGCCGCGATGGGTGGTGTTTACCTGTCGCTGCGGGAGGAGATCGCGTTTCGGCGCGACTTCGATCGACTCACGACACCGGAGACTCGTTACCTGGAGCTCGAGGTCACGGCGAGAACGGATCCGGAGTACGAGACCTCCGAGGAGTTCAAGACCATCGAAGGGCTCCTGTTCGTGAACGAGGTTCTCGCGCGCCGCGTGCTCGAGCGGATCAGCGAGGAGGCGAGTCACCGTGAGCGTCTCATCGCTCTTCACTTGATCTGGAAGCTCGATGGATCGCCGGAGGCCGTCGAGGACACCCGGCCGTTCTGGAGAGCGTTCGCACCGGCGTCACGAACGGACGAGGTGCTCGCGAAGGTTCCCCAGGACTTCCTGGTCTACCGTGTCTCGCGTGGGCTTCACGCGGTGTTCGAGAGCGGGGCGGTTCTCGTCCAAAGAAGAGACTCGGCGACATTCGTGGCGGAGAGCTCCTTCTCCGTCGGAACGAAGTCCCACGAGGACGCGTCTCTCGAGGCCTCACTGAGTCGATTCGAAGAAGGTGGTAAGAGCCCTGCGACACTTCGTCGAACGAGGCTCGAGGCAGACGCTCGCTACGCACACGACCTGGCGCTGTCGAGAGCCAGTGTGCTTCCGGAGTTTCCGGAGCTACTCGATGACTTTACGCGGCAGGGAGCTCGACGGCACTTCCTGCGGGTCGTGTCGAATCGTGGAGTCGACAGCCGGCTCGGACGGCTGCACTGGCCGTGGTACGAGAAGGCGATCGAGGAGGTTCAGGGGCTCGCGAATCCGAAGTTCACCGGTGCCTGGGAGGAGCTGAGCTTCGAGCAGATCGCGGATCTTCTCAGCAGCATCGCGGCGATCGCCCCCGCCTCTCCGGCTCTCACTCATGCGGCGCTCGCCGCGAGTTGGCAAGAGCTTCCCACCGGCGACGGACCAGCGGAGACGAGGATCGCGCAATCGGTCCGGGAGCTTCGAGCACAGGTCGATCGATCGAATGAACGCAACGCGAGTCCCGAGACGCCGGAGGAGCGCGAGCGTCTTCGACGGGCACGGTTTTGGACCGCCGCGAGCCTACACGTGCTCGGCCGTTCCGAGG
>CAYZGY010001128.1:0-2483 GCA_964478085.1 uncultured Planctomycetia bacterium | reverse complement strand
AAAGCGCCTGGTGATGTGGAGCTGTGGACTTCCGACGGACGAGCAGAAGGAACCTTTCGCCTCAGCGACATTCGATCGATCGGATCATCGAAGCCGCACTCGTTCTTTCCCCACGGAGGCCGGCTCTACTTCATCGCCGATGACGGTGTGCACGGTCGGGAGCTTTGGTCGACGGATGGAACGAGCGACGGGACGAGCCTCGTTTCCGATGTTCGAGAGGGATCTCAAACGTCGGAGCCGAGCCACTTCGCGTCGCTGGGATCGATGCTCTACTTTGCTGCGGACGACGGGGTTCACGGGCGTGAGCTCTGGAGAACGGCTGGAACACCGGAAGAAACCGAGCTCGTCTCGGATCTTTATCCCGGCCGAACCGGCGCTCGCCCGAGCGAGCTCGCCGTGGTGCGAAGCGCTCTCTATTTTTCCGCGCTCGATGAATCCGAGGGGCGGGAGCTGTTTCGGTTCGACGGGGAAGAAGACAACCCGTCGTTTCTGCGAGGAGATACGGATCTCGACGGTCGACACACCCTGTCGGACGCGGTCAAGGTCCTCGACCACCTGTTTAGCGGAGGCGAGGAGCCGAAGTGTCTCGACGCCGCAGACGTCGACGACGACGGTCGCGTCGTGCTGAGCGATCCGATCAATCTGCTGATCTTCCTCTTTCAGCGTGGAGCGCCACCCGCGCCGCCTTTCGGAGGGTGCGGTGAGGATGAGAGCGTCGACGAGCTCTCCTGCGCAGGAGAGACCGCCTGCTGAGTGCTTTCGGTGATCGAGCGTTCACCCGAGAGTCTTCGCGATGTGCTCGAAGATCCCGATGCTGTCGAGTCGACCGTTTTCGATGAAGACGTTTCCCGTCGCGTATCCCGCGCTGACGCTTCCCGCGCAGTAGAGTCCCGGCACGTCGCGCGTTTCGTTCGTCTCGGGGTGGAGCGTGACCTGGAGCGTCTCGGGGTCGGGCGTGATGCCGCAGCGCGCGAGGAGCTCGGGGTTCGGGTGGTAGCCTGTGAGCAGGAAGATCTGGTCGAAGGGCTCCTCCCAGGTCTTCGATCCATCGTTCGATCGCAGGACGGCCGAGCGCGGTTTCGCCTCGACGATCGTCGTCTCGAAGTGTGCGCGGATGTCGCCGTCGGCGATGCGATTCTCGACGTCGGGTTTGACCCAGTACTTCACCGTCTCGCCAAGAGCCTCACCGCGGTGAACGAGCGTCACCTCGGCGTCGTGGCGGTAGAGCTCCAGAACCGCTTCGCTTGCGGAGTTGCGTCCGCCGACGACGAGGACCCGCTCGCCGAAGAAGCGGTGTGGATCGGTGTAGTAGTGTGAGACGTTCGGAAGATCCTCGCCGGGAACGCCGAGGAGATTCGGATGATCGTAGTAACCCGTCGCGAGCACGACGCGGCGGGCGCGGTGCTCGTAGGCGTCGTCACGACCTTGCGTCGCGATGACGAACGCGTCCTTCTCCCCCGTGACCGAGATCACCTCCTCGAAGGTGCGAATCGCGAGCTTCTCGACGCGCGCGACCGAGCGGTAGTACTCGAGGGCCTCACCGCGTTTCGGCTTTCCGTGAAGGCAGACCATCGGGTGATCGCCGATCTCGAGCAGTCGAGACGTCGTGAAGAACGTCATGTGCGCCGGAAAGCGGTAGACCGAGTCGACGATGCAGCCCTTCTCTACGATGAGGTGGCTCAGCCCCACGCGCCGCGCGGCGATGCCGCAGGCGAGGCCGACGGGACCGGCGCCGACGATCAGGACGTCGTAGATTTCCTCGGTGGTGGACATCCGAGCGTTCATCGCCGATCGGTCGGGCGTCGTCAATAGCGAATCTCGAAGCTCGTCGGTGCGTCGACGACGAGCTCTTCCTCGATGCTCTCGATGCCGTCGACGCTCGAGAATGCGGGGCCTTCCCAACACCACTTCAACATGGCATCGACGCGCTCCTCGGGACCGTCGAAGAGAGCCTCGACGCGTCCATCGGGGAGGTTGCGCACCCAGCCCGTGAGCCCGTGCGCCTGCGCCCCGTGGTGGGTGTACGCGCGATAGCCGACGCCTTGCACGCGCCCCGAGATCCAGACGTGGAGTCGTTTGCGATCAGCTGGCATCGTCCTGTCTCGTCGTGGCAGCTCGGCGACGGCGAAGCAGAAAGGGGACGACCCAGAGCGAGATCGTCAGGATCCCGAGCGTCGCCGCGATCGGACGGCTAAAAAAGCCGAGCGGCGAGCCACCCGAGGCGACGAGCCCTTGGATCAGCTTTTCCTCGAGCGGCTTGCCGAGCACGAGCCCGAGGACGACGAGGCCGAGCGGAAACTTGCGCCGCTCGAGCAAGAACCCGATGATGCCGAAAGCGAGCATGACCCAGACGTCGAAGAAGCTCTGTCGACTCGCGTAGGCACCGACGATCGTGAACAGCGTGATGCACGGGAGCAGTACGCGCCGCGGGAGAAGCACGAGGCGAGTTCCGAGCTTGATCGCCGCGTAGCCGACGGGAATCA
>CAYZGY010001127.1:0-2488 GCA_964478085.1 uncultured Planctomycetia bacterium | reverse complement strand
GCACGAGAGCGCCATCACGAAGGCGGACGCGGCACAGGATTTCGTAGAAAACTGACGAGCTCTTTGCATCTGATCGATCGGTGAGTGCTCGAACCTTCGCGGACCGAGCTTCCCGACATCCTATCGCGACAGCCCGAATCCGAGGACTCGAGAAAAAACACGATTTTCCCTGTCCCGAGGTTTCTCCTACGGTAGTTGTCCTCCGAGACTCGGAATCGACGACCCGGGTGACTTCCTGACCGGCCTCGGACAGCTTGATTCACGCATGAGCCCTGACGACGCTGACGAACTTCGAGACCGCACCCAGCGCGGCGACAGCACCGCGCTCGGTTTCTATTTCGAGAAGTACCGCGTCGGTGACGAGCCGCGCGACGTCGTCTTCGCGGGAGAGAGAGGAGAACGCGCGTTCATCACGACGGCACACCGCGGGAAGAACAGCCCTGTCGATCGCGCTCTCGTCCGAGGTCGGCGAACCGGCTCGCCAGTCTTGCAACATCTCGGGAGTGACCTCGACGCCGAACCACTGGCAGATGACTTTCGGCACGCCGAGGAAGAGCTTGCCGAAGTCGGCCGTGCGCAGACGCGCCTCCTTCTTGTCGACTCCGTTTCGCACCAGGCGAAGATGGAGCTACCAGGCGTCGCCGTCCCGCCGCAGGCTGCCGCCGACGAGAAAATGCTCCTCGCTCTTTCGGCGCGAACGTGACCGTGGGTCATCGTCGAGACCGCACCTCGCCGTGTCTTCCGAGCCTCGGGTGCTGATTCCTGACACGAGGTGGAGATTCCGCCGTACGACACGCGAGAGGCCGAGAGCCGCGAAGCGCTCGGACGGCTCGAGCTCTCCGTCGATGAAGGGAAGGACCTCGACGATCGGAACCGTCATCAGGTACTCGTACCACTCGTCGTCGATCATCTCCGACATCGCGCGCCGCGTGAGCTTCGGATAGAGCCTCGGCACGCCGTGCGGCCACGGTCTCATCACTCCGGGAGACCTCCCCGGTCTTCGTCTCGCCATTCGTCCTTCCCTCGACAAGAACGCGCAGGAACGCGCGGAAAAAACCGAACTCATGCCCGAATCGAATCGTGAAGCGTGGAATTCGTCCAAGTGTTCGGGCGATCAGTCGCGAACACGGCACGAATCCCGAGACGTACCGTATCGAAAAGGGTGCCGACGCGCGTAGAATGTCGTGCTACACCGTTTTGGAGTCAGAACGAGAATAGAACATGCCTCCCAGGGGCTTTCGGGAAGCCCCCTCTCGATCCGCGGCTATGCCGCGATCGATTCACCCAAACCAGCAGGGTTTTTCAGACACACTCATGTTAACGCAGATCGCCCAGTCACGCTATTCGTGCCTCTTCGCCCTTCTGTTGGTCCTCGGCAGTCTCTCGATCACGAAGCTATCGCCCGCGCCAGAGAACGGCGTGCTCGAGTTCCGCGAGAACGACGTCGTCGCCCTTGTCGGCAACGGCCTCGCGGACCGCATGCAGCACTCGCCTTGGGTCGAGTCGCTCCTCCAGCGTGAGCTGCGCGGGAAGAAGGTCCGCTTTCGCAATATGAGCTTCGCGGGCGACATGGTGAACAAGCGCCCCCGCAGCAAGGGATTCACGAAGGACGAGGACTACCTCGATCTCGTCGGCCCCGACATCGTCTTCGTGTTCTACGGCTACAACGAGTCCTTCGCTGGAGCTGGCGGCGCCGACAAGTACTCGGCCGAGCTCGTCCAGTTCGTCCAGCGATACCGCAAGCGCCCGGCGGCCAAGGGCAAGAAGCTCCGCTTCGTCCTCTTCAGCCCCATCGCTTTCGAGGACACGGGCGACCCGAACCTGCCCAAGGGCATCGAGCAAAACGCGAACCTCGCGGCGTACACCGAAGCGACGCGCAAGGCCGCCGCGGAGAGCGACTCGGCCTACGTCGACCTCTACTCGCCGACCTTCCAGCTCTTCGGGTCGAGCAGCAAGCGCTACACGCTCAACGGCGTCCACCTCAACAGCGAAGGCTACCGGGCCCTCGCGGGCATCATGGCCGAAGCTCTCCTCGGCAAGAAGGTCTCCGCGGATGCGAAGTCGCTCTCGAAGATCTACGCCGCTGTCGAGGACAAGAACTGGCACTGGCACAACCGCTACCGCGCGACCGACGGTAACGACGTCTGGGGCGGCCGCTCGGGACTTCGCTTCGTCGACGGTCAGAGCAACGCGGACGTCCTCAAGCACGAGCTGATCATGCTCGACAAGATGACTGCGAATCGCGACCCCGCGATTTGGGCGGCCGTCGAGGGCAAAAGCTACAAGGTCGACGACAGCAACGTGCCGGCTCCGGTCAAGGTCATCTCGAATGTCGGCGGCAAGAGCCGAAGCTCGAACAAGCAGAAGGAAGGCAGCCTCAAGTACCTGAGCCCCGAAGAGAGCGCCGAGAAGATCAAGATCCCCGAAGGCTACGAGCTCAAGGTCTTCGCGTCGGAAGTTCAGTTCCCCGATCTCGCGAACCCGCTGC
>CAYZGY010001126.1:0-2492 GCA_964478085.1 uncultured Planctomycetia bacterium | reverse complement strand
CCTCTCGACCGCTTTGCGGTCGATTCACCCCAACCAGCAGAGGGAGGATCCTGCCCTGTAGGGTCCTTCCTGGTTTCTCTGACAGAGCTTGAGTTCATGCGTACTCATCGGACTTCCTTGAATCGATGGTCCTTCCGGCGTCGGGGGCAGGGTTTCACGCTGGTGGAAATCCTGGTCGTGCTGTCGATTTTGGCGGCGCTGGCTGGGGTGATTATCGTGGCGACGTCGAAGGTTCGGGGGACGGCTCGGACTCGGCGTACGGAGGCTTTGCTCGATCGGTTGTCGACGGCGATCGGAGAGTATCAGCGTATGACCGGCGAGCTTCCTCCGGATGGGATGGACTCGAAGGTCGAGGTCGACGGAGAGCGTCTGCCGAGTTCGGCGACGCTTTACAAGGCTCTCGCCGAGCCGATCGTCGACAAGTACTTCGTCGCCGGCGAGTACAAGATTCGTGAGATTCCGCCGATCATGATCTTCGAGGCGGGGGATTTCGAGGCCGACGACGAGCTCGAGGGGGTCTATCACCTCATCGACGGATTCGGCCAGCGGATCCACTACGACAACTTGACGCGGAAGCGGAATCCTCCGGATCTCGAGGATCAGGATGCGACGCTGGATGACAGCGACGACTACGGTCGCCGCAAGAGCCGGCTGGGTTACGAGCTTTGGTCGCTCGGCATGCGTGCGAACAAGGTCGATGACGAGGAAGAGTCGTGATGCGTAGTCAGCGAACCATTCCTGAACGAGTCTCCGGAAGAGCCGCCGGAAGAGCCGCCGGAAGAGCCGCCGGAAGAGCCGCCGGAAGAGCCGGGCGGTCTTGCGTCAAGAGGGCTGGCTTCACGATGATCGAGCTGATGGTCGTCATCGCGATCATCGTCATCGCCGCCGGTATCTTGGTCCCGGAGATCGCCGAGTACCTCAAGAACCGTGAGATTCAGGGTACGCGAGATCAGCTGACGAACATCTTCAACCTCGGCCGCCTTCAGGCCGTGACGAAGCGTCGGGACGTCAGCGTCGTCTTCTTCCGCGAGGGCCCGCGAGTCTTCGACGAACTCAGCAAGCAGTTCGTCGACGAGGAGGCTTGGGAGCCGGAGCGCTCGGTCCTCGGCAAGGAGGACACACAGATCTGGTACGCGCTCGGTTTCGCTGGTGTCGTGTCGAGTTACGATCGGCGTTGGGACAATTCCGAGAAGAAGGTCAGCGGCTTGTCCGTGCCACCCTTCGAGAAGTGGGCGGCCAAACAGCAGAAGCGTATCGACGCGCAGAAGGCCGCGCTCAAAGGGCGACGTTCGTCGAGGCCGATCGGGTACGACGTCTCGAGGCTCTACCGAGTCACTTTCAAGCGCGACGGCACGCTCGTCTTCGGTACGGGAGGGGCGGACGTTCCGACCGCGACCTACAACGAGAGCCTGGACATGCCGCCGAACGCGGACGTGATGGTCTTTCAGACCGAGAGTCACTCGGCCGTCTACATCGACCTTCGGAGCACCGGGCAGTTTCGCAGCAAGCTCGGCCTCGTCGAGGAGATGCCGTTCGAGTTCGGTGACGTCAGCTCGATCAGGTCGGCCGCCGACAAGCAGGCGAAGAAGGAAAGGCGCAAGGGCCGCAAGAGGGGTCGATAGGAAGAGGGAACAACCATGCACGGTAATGTCACTGCAAGACGTGTCGCGGCGAGGCGGGTCACCGCGAGGCGGGTCACCGCGAGGGGGGTCACCGCGAGGGGGGTCACCGCGAGGCGGGTCACCGCGAGGCGGGTCACCGCAAGACAGTTGTTCCGCGTTCGTACGCTTCGCGACGGCTTCACGCTCGTCGAGATTCTCATCGCTTCGGCGGTCTTGACGCTCGGCCTCGTCGGCGTGCTCGCGCTCTTTCCGTTCGCGATCGATTCGGGCCGGAAGGTGATCGAAGATTCGAACGCCGTCGTGATCGCGCAGTCGGTCGCCGAGGCGATCCGCTCGGGTGTCCGCAACTCGAAGGGTTACGCGAAGTCCGGTGACGTCTACTTCGTCTTCAACCACGACGGTGTTCTCGATCCCATTCCGCCGAACCCGGAGGCTGCGCGCTACCGCGACGACTACTTCATCCTGCTGCCGAAGTACAAGCCGGGGAGGGCGTACAGCGGGCGCGATCAGCGCATCAAGGCGCTCCGTGAGGCGAAGACCTTCGTCTATCCCGAGACCGACTCCAACAAGAACGGTCGCGGCAAATCGGTCTCCGCGGACAACGACGGAGACGACATGACGATCCGCATCGCCGACGAGGTGCTCAGGAAGTACCGGGTCGAGGGTGTCTACGAGCTCGGCCAGGAGCTTCTGCCCACGCGCAAGGAAGACGGCTACAGGATGCGCACGCTCGTGGATCAGGAGATCGAGACCCTCAAGCAGTACTCGTTCGCGTTCGCGATTCGTCCGAGCTACTTCGATGCGGACCTCAGCGTGTCGAACGCGTTCGTCCCCGGGAACAAGCTCTACCACGTCACCGTGATCGTCTAC
>CAYZGY010001125.1:0-2497 GCA_964478085.1 uncultured Planctomycetia bacterium | reverse complement strand
CCGGCCGCGTGCGTCTCCACCGCAGCGATCCGCGAGGAAGTGGAAGAAGTCCCGGATCAGGCCGCGAAACGTCATCCCCGACGCGTCGGCGGAGTCGAACGACCTCCTCATGCTCTCCTCGGTGTAGGACCTCTCCTCGAGCGGGAAGAAGCGGACGAGGAAGGACGGCGTGCGGAAGAACCGCCGCACGACCTTGATCAGCTCTTCCCGGACTTCGTGAAGAACATCGAAACCCTCGAGTACCTGGTTCGTCTCGGTCTCGATCGCTCGACGGATCGGAGAGTCCGTGTCGAAGAAGCGCTTGCCGATGCGCTCGAGCTCCTCGTGAACCGCGGCCTCGGGGACCCCCAGCTTCGCCGCGCCGAGCCGGACGATCTCGGCATCGATCGCCTCGGAGATGCGGTTTCGAAGAGTCCTTCCCGTCGCCACGTAGTGACAGAAGACGAGGACCTTCTCGCCGGCGCGCCAGAGCTCGCTCACCTGCTCGACCGTCCGGGCGATCTTCGGATGTGCCATGGACGCGGAGGCATCCCCCGCCGGAACGAATTCGCTGAGCCGGTCGAGATACCAGAGCGCGTCCGCGCCCAGTCTCGTCCCCCCATTCGCGCCGGCGCCGCTCTCCGGATCATCGTCCGTGTCGGTCGAGTGCTCGGCGTCCTGCGCCAGGCTCCGAGCTGCCCTCAGCCGGCGCGTGTGCAGGAAGGCCTCGAAGCTCGACGCCAGCCCCTCCGCGAAGACGGGACGCGACTGCGGCGTCAGTGCCGTCGCCCGGGCCGCGAGCAGGAACGGCAGTAGCGATCGGCCCTCGACCGAGATTCCCCGCTCGATGCCCTCGGCGGGCTCGACGAAAGCCCCGGGCATTCGACGGCGACGTGGCCTCTCCTCGTGCGGCCGCGGCAGCGACCTCGGCTTCAGGTGGCGGATCACCCAGGGACGCAGCCGCGTCTCGGCCTCGCGCATGCGCTCGCGGGTGCCCGCGTACTGCTTCAGCACTCTCTCGACCCGCTCCGACGAAGACGCGCCCTGCTGTCCGACCGTCCGCCACCACGACTCCACGTCGTTCATCGCGCCCCGGTCGAGCGTCGGGTCGTCGAGCGTCAGGTCGTCGAGCGTCAGGTCGTCGGGTGTCAGGCGTCCCCAGATCGCGTCGAGAGCGACCGCGGCCTCCTGCGCGGCGTCGAGAGCAGCGCGCAGCTCCCCCATCGCCTTCTGATACCCCGCTCGATCCGAGCGCGGCGCCCGCGACGAGCTCCACGCCGCGCCGTCGAAGCGCGCGAGCACGGAGCAGAGCTCATCGTGACCGAGCTGAAACGGTGTCGCCGTCAGGAAGAGCATGCGCTCGAAGACTCCGGCGAGCGGGCCTCGAGAGATCTCCTCGGCGTCGGCCTTCGCGTCGTCGGCGTGGAAGAGCGATGCCAGCCGCGTCTTCGAGTTCTTGAGGTGATGCGCCTCGTCGAGCACCAGGAGCGGCAAGCGCAGCTCGAGCTTCGTGAGACAGTCCTTCCAGACCGTCCGCACCTCGCGCCAGAGAGCGCGGCGCGCCGCCCGAAGCTTCTCCTTGTAGTGCTTCGAGCGTCGCTGCGGGATCGCCTCGAGACTCTCGCGCACGGCCCGTGTGTCGAGATCACCGAGGACATCGGCCACGGCCATCGGGACCGGGTCATCGAACTCGATCTTGGGATCTGGTCGGTACTGCAAGACGTCCCGGCGCTCGAGAATCTCGCGCCAACGCTGCGGATGCGCGCGGAGAAGGTTCACCCAGATGTCCTCGCCTTCACGCTCGACCCACGGCATCCGGAGCAGCTCGCCGAGGAAGCGGCTCAGGGTTCTCCGCCGTTCAGCGACGTGCCACGTTCCCTTGATCGCCTGGGCGATGACCGCGAGCATCACCCAGGGATCTCGCAGGCCGCGGCTCATCGCGCCGTGTGTCACGAATATCATCGACTTGCGGCGCGACTCGGGATCGTCGAGCAGCTTGAGGAACTCGACGGCCCGTTCGGCTTCACCGCATGTGAACGAGGCCGCGAGCTTCGGCGGAAGGCACCGCTCGCGGAAGACCTCGAAATCGGCGGGCCACTTCTTCTTCAGCGATGGCGGGACCATGACCGCAGCCGGTCGTCTCTCGGGAGCCGCCTGGGCGACCGTGGGCGCCACGGCGAGCGCCACGAACGTCTTTCCCATCCCCACCTCGTCGGCCAGGACGAGTCCGGGCTGCTCCTCGAGGCGCTCAAGGATCGCGCGCGCGGTGAGCTCCTGCCGCCTCGCGTCCTCGGCGGGAATGCGCCCCTCCACGTGAAGGCGGATACGATCGTCGAAGCGATAGGCGTGCGTCATCCCGAGACCTCGTCGAAGACGTGCTGCACGTACCGGCCGAGTGCCGCGGGCAAGTCGGCATCGGTCGACTCTACCTCCTCGCGAAGCTCCTCCTGCACCCGACGGATCTCGCCCCGCACCTCGGCGGCCGGAACACAGCCGGGGTGATCCACCGTCTCGACGC
>CAYZGY010001124.1:0-2502 GCA_964478085.1 uncultured Planctomycetia bacterium | reverse complement strand
GTACCAGACCGGTGGCGAGGGCGTGAGCAACTGGGACGGGCACAAGGTCCTGCACCAGCAGTACAGCAAGCACGGGCCCGTGCTCGATCAGCCGGCGGCGGCGTTGCTGCGCGATCTCAAAGATCGGGGATTGCTCGACGAGACGCTCGTCCTTTGGTGCACCGAATTCGGCCGCATGCCGACGTTTCAGAAGGGCGCTAGCGGTCGCGATCACAACCCCTACGGCTTCACGGTCTGGCTCGCAGGGGCCGGAGTCAAAGCGCCGTTCCAGTACGGCGCCACAGACGAGTTCGGCTACCGAGCGGTCGAGAACAAAACCTCGGTCTACGATCTCTACGCGACGACCCTCCACCTGCTCGGGCTCGACCACGAGCGACTGACGTTCTACCACAACGGCATCGAGCGTAGGCTGACGGACGTCCACGGCCACGTGATTCGGTCGATCTTGGCGTAACCGCCCGATCTTGGCGTAACCGCCACGTACCTCGACCTGCCCACAACACAGTGTCCCCATCGAACTCGAGTGGGTTGGTCTCCCCCGGCTCCTCCGGGGTGACGATCCCTCTCGAGTATCGCGACGCATCGCCGCGACGTGACGGCTTCTCGTCATCCGGCGACGAGCGACCATCGTCCTGGCGCTCAGCGATCTTCGTCGGGCCTTTTCGGATTCAAAGCTCCCACCCCTTCCGATACTTCTGCCGCACAAACTCCTCCGCCTTCCCGGTATTCGTCGCTTTCATCGCCTCGCCGTCCCAGAAAATCTTCTCTCCCGCGCGAAGAGCGACGTTACCCAGCTGAACGAGCTCCGCGAGCGGTCCACCGTAGTCGAAGTTGGAGCTCGCCGCCGGGCCTCCCTTGCACGCGTCGAGCCAGGAGCGGTCGTGTCCCTTGACGCGACGCAGCGTCTTCTCGGGTCGCGTGTACTCCTTGTTGCGCGCGTCGGGAAGCAGGCGCGGCGAACGGCTCCAGCCGTCCATGAGGAGCTTGCCTTTCGACCCGACGAAGAGGATTCCATTGCCCGGGAATTGCTGACCCGGTGCGAACTCTTCGGGGCGCGGCGGCTTGAGTCCGCCGTCGTACCACGTCAGCTTCACGGGCGGAGCCTTCCCGCGCGCAGGAAACGTGAAGTGGATGATCGAGGAGTGCGGCGTCGTCTCCGAGTTGATCTTCGTCGAGCTTCCCTCGACCGAGTCGGGGTACTTGAGCTTGAGCGCGGCCATCGCGGGATCGATGTTGTGACAGCCCATGTCACCGACGGCGCCGCCGCCGAACTGCCACCAGCCCCGCCAGTTGTACGGAGCGTAGGCGAAGTGGTAGGGGCGGTGCTTGATCGGTCCGAGCCAGAGGTCCCAGTTCATGCCTTTCGGCACGGCGGGGGTGTCCTTCGGACGTGCGGTTCGTCCTTCGCTCCAGCCCGTCGCATCGCTCCAAGCGTAGACGCGGTCGACCGTGCCGATCACGCCGTCCCAAATCCACTCGCAAGCCTCGCGGATGCCTTCACCCGAATTGCCTTGTTGCCCCATCTGTGTCGCGACCTTCGCTTCCCGCGCGACCTCGGTGACCTTGCGGCACTCCTCGACCGTGCGGGCGAGGGGCTTCTCGCAGTAGACGTGCTTGCCGAGTCGCAACGCTGCGATCGTCGCGTGTGCGTGGACGTGATCAGGCGTCGCGACGACGACCGCGTCGATGTTCTTCTCCTTCTCGAGCATCACCCGGAAGTCGGGATAGTCGTTGCAGGCGCCGTTCGCGCCGAGGCCCTTGTTCTCCTTGTAGTGCTTCTCGACGACGGACTTCACGGGCAAGCGTCCCGAGACACCGCGGTAATAGAAGCGGCTGTAGTCCTCGCGGTCGGTCGGATCGGCGATCGCGACGACGCGGACGTCGTCATAACGCATCAGCCCCTTGATCAAGCGTTGGCCGCGGCCGCCCGTGGCGATCACGGCGACGTTGAGCACCTCGTTCGGCGAAGTGAATCCCGCGCCGCCGAGCACGTAACGCGGAACGATCGTCCCCGCGGCGACTCCGGCGGAGGCGCGCAGGATTTCGCGTCGGGAGAGTGTCTTGTCGTTCTCTTGTTTCTTCACGTGCCGTGTCCTCCGGAGCCTGGATCTTCTTGGGCGATGTTCGTGGCCGACAATGTATCTCAGCTCGCCACTGGAAACACGGGCCTTCCTCTCGTTACGATTCAGCTTCCCGATCGACCACGAGGAGTTCCCCATGCGCCGAAACCTACTGTTCATCGTGCTCTCCGCGTTCGTCTTCGTCGCATCCGAGGCGTCGGCGGAGGATCGTCCGAACATCCTCTTCGCGATCGCTGACGATGCCTCGTTCCCGCACATGGGCGCGTACGGATGCTCGTGGGTGAAGACGCCGGGTTTCGATCGCGTCGCGCGCGAGGGGCTTCTCTTTCGAAACGCGTACACGCCCAACGCGAAGTGCTCGCCGTCGCGGGCGTGCATTCTCACGGGCCGCAACTCGTGGCAGCTCGAGGAGGCCGCGAAC
>CAYZGY010001123.1:0-2504 GCA_964478085.1 uncultured Planctomycetia bacterium | reverse complement strand
CCCCGAGACGATCGACGCGCGGCTCGAGCTCACGGATGCCGTCGGAGCTCCCGGCGGCGTCGTCGAGATGCCCTTCGAGGTGGAGGCCAACATCTTCGTCTCGGGATTCGCCGTCTCGATCGACTTCGACGAGGAGACGCTCGAAGCTCTGGACGTGGTTCCGGTCTACGAGCGCCCCGATGGCGAAGAGTACGACATCATCGGCTTCGATCTGAACAACGAGAACAACACCGTGGGCGGAGCTGGTGTCGACGAGGGCTACATCGTCGGATTCGCGCTCTTCAGCTTCGAATCTCTGGACAACCAGATCCCGGGGAATACGCCGACCGAGGTGGTGAAGCTCCGTTGGGCCGTTCGCCCCGACGCGTCTCCCGGGTCGACCGATCTCTTTCTTGAAGGATCTCCACTGCCTCCTCCGAGCGACGCGCCGGGATTCGATCCGAGTGAGGACGAGCTCGGCTGCGCCACGGGAGGCTGAGCCGGCTCGAGCACAGGGCGACTCTTGACACGCGAATCGAATCGATGACTATCGCACTCGACAAAGAGATCGAAGATCGCACGGCGAACATCGGCATCATCGGCCAAGGTTACGTCGGCCTACCTCTCGCTCACGCGTTCTGCGAAGCGAGATTCACCGTCACGGGATTCGACGTCGATCCGGAGAAGGTCGAGTCGCTGAATCGTGGAGAGTCCTACATTCAGACCGTCGGAACGGACACGGTCACGCGGATGGTCGACTCGGGTCGCTTTCGAGCCACCACGGAGTTCCGCGAGCTTCGACAGATGCACGTCGTCGTGATCTGCGTGCCGACCCCTCTGACCAAGACACGCGAGCCGGATCTTTCGCACATCACCTCGACGGCTCATGAGATCCGTCGGTATCTCGAGCGCGGCCAATTGATCGTGCTCGAAAGCACGACCTACCCGGGAACGACGGAAGAGGTCGTCCAGCCCATCCTGGAGGAGAGTGGCCTCACCGCTGGAGAGGACTTCTTCCTGGCCTTCTCTCCGGAACGAGAGGATCCCGGGAACAAGAACTTCGCGACCAAGACGATTCCCAAGCTCGTCGGCGGCATCAACGAAGCCAGCGGAGAGCTGGCCTGCAAGCTCTACGCGACGGCCGTCCAGGAGGTCGTCTCAGTCAGTGACACGACCGTGGCGGAGGCGGCCAAGATCCTCGAGAACATCTACCGTGCCGTCAATATCGCTCTCGTCAACGAGCTCAAGGTGCTCTTCGATCGGATGGGGATCGACATCTGGAAGGTCATCGATGCTGCGAAGACGAAGCCGTTCGGTTTTCAGGCGTTCTCCCCGGGTCCTGGCCTGGGAGGACATTGCATTCCGATCGATCCCTTCTACTTGAGCTGGAAGGCTCGCGAGTACGAGCTCAGCACTCGATTCATCGAGCTCGCCGGCGAGATCAACACCGAGATGCCGCGCTTCGTCGTCCAGAAGGTCGCCGAGGCGCTCAACAGTGTCGAGTCATCGATCAAAGGAAGTCGCGGGCTCCTCGTCGGAGTCGCGTACAAGCCCAACACGGACGATGTACGCGAATCGCCGGCGTTCAAGCTGATCGACTTGCTCGACGGTTTCGGAGCGACGCTATCCTACCACGACCCACACGTTCCGAGCCTTCCCCGCACGCGCCGCTGTCAGAAGGAGATCGACAGCGTCGGGCTCGATGCCGAGACCCTCTCGCAGCACGACTTCACGCTGATCGTGACCGACCACGAAGGCATCGACTGGGATCTCGTCGTCGAGCACAGTCGCATCGTCGTCGACACCCGAAACGCGACCCGAAACGTCACATCGGGAAGGGACAAGATCTTCAAGGCCTGAGGATCATCTTCATCGAAGACGACGCAGGGAACTTCATCGTGGCGTGGCAACGCGACAGTGAAGGCGACGGCCTATTCAACGTCGAGGCCCGAGGATTCAACGCGGACGGCACCCAGCGCCTCGCTCAGTTCACCGCCAACGTCCGGTCGCGCGGCCAGCAGGTCGATCCGTCGATCGCGATGGATCCAGCCTCGGGTGATTTCGCGATCGGCTGGGAAGACGACGGCGACGAGGATGGTGAGCACCACATCCGCTTCCGCGGATTCAACGCCGACGGCACGGAACGATTCCCGGAGACGAAGGCCGATTGTGTCGAGCCGGCTCAGCACCTCAACATGGTCATCGGCGTCGACAGCGCGGGAGGAATCCACCTCTACTGGGAGGAGACTCCGTACTTCGTAGGACCGAAGGAGATCCTCGGTCGCTCCTTTCCCTGAGCTACCAGGAACGCGAGCAGTAAGAGCCCGCAGAAGCGAGCTCGAGCGTAGCGTCGAGCCGGTTCCTCCGGGTCGACGTGGAGATCGAGCCACGCGGCGCGTCGCCGCGTCGTGACGACATCTCGACATCCGCCGACCCTCGGCATCAGAACCGCCCTCAGCATCCAGCTCCTGCGCATCGTCGAGCGCATCGTCGAGCGCATCGTCGAGCGCATCGTCGAGCGCATC
>CAYZGY010001122.1:0-2509 GCA_964478085.1 uncultured Planctomycetia bacterium | reverse complement strand
ACCACTGACGCTGTCGATGATCCAGGGAATGACGATTCCCTCCCCACCTCCGTCCTCCTAGAACCGATAGTACGCGACGGTCGGTGGACACGGTGCCGTGACTTCGAACGAGGTCGTACACGTCGTGTTGTCCGTCGCGTCGTCACACGCGAGATCGTCGTCGACCTCGACCGTGACGTCCCATGAGCCCGAGCACAGGGTCAGTGAGACCGAGTTCTCGAGCTGCGGCCCGAAGACGATTTGGTTGCCGTCACCATCGTCGAGCGTGAAGGTGTAGAAGATCGCGTCGTCCGAGTCGTCCTCGGCGTCGGCAGTGATCGTGAAGACACCTCCCGCGCCACCGTTCGGATCGACGGTGACGCCGTTGCAGTTCGTATCACCGTTAACTGGACAATCGCCGCATTGGTGCAGGAGGAACTCTTCCGGTGGCAGCGCAACGTTCGACATGCGGATCTCGTCGACGAGGATGCGAGCACCCGCTCCGCCCTGGCGTCCGCCGATCTCCCAGGCCATCGCGGTCGGCAAGGCCGGCTCGGTCGTCGCCGTGTGACCGCCGCTCGCTGTGCCGTTGAAGTACCACTGCCAGTTGAACGTGCCGTCGCCGTTGTCCGTTCGGACGATCGCGAGGTGATGCCAGAGGCCGAGCTCGACCGGGTTCCCCGTATTGTGGCCACCCTGGACGATCGTCGTCCCTGCGCCGTTCGGTCCGAGGTAGTCGGCACTGATGAACCGGTCGCTGTCCGGCGCGCCCGTGAACGACGCGTTCCAAAAGAGGTTGAAGCGGTTCGTGTTGGCGCCGTTGTCGCCGTTCGTCCAGAAGATCGCCGAGTGATCCTGTCCGGCAGGCTTCTTGAAGAAGCACTCGAAGGTCGCGTCCCCCGTGTTTCCGGAGACGACGGACGGATCGTGCAGGTTGAACGCCACTCCCGTGATGCGAGCGAAGCCCGCGCCCGAACAGGCGAGGCTGCCCTCGTTCGGAATCCCCCGGACGTCGGGACAGGGCACGTCCGGACTGAACGACGCGCCGCCCACGAGCTCACCGTGAACCTCGCCGCTGAGCTCGTCGTGAATCTCGGTTCCTTCGCCCTCCTCGAAGCGGTAGATCGCCGAGGTGACGGGGCAAGCCTCGGTGACTTCGAACGTCGTCGCGCAAACCGCATCTTCGGCGGAGTCTTCACAGTTCGGATCGTCGTCGACTCGGACCGTGACGCCACGGATGCCGGGCGTGCAGACGGTCACCGAGATCGAGTTTCCGGTCTGTGGACCGACGACGATATCGTCCTCACCCTCCGTCTCGATGATGAAGGTGTAGAAGACGTCGTCATCCGAGTCGTCAGTGCCTTCCGCTGTGATCGTGAAGAGCCCCCCGACGCCTCCATTCGGATCGACCGTGATGCCGTCGCAATGGGTGTCACCCTCTTCGGGGCACGGCGGCCCATCGCTACAGACGAGGAAGTCGGCGGGGCCGAGGGCCGCGTGCGTCATACGGATCTCGTCGACGAGAAGGCGAGCGCTCGGCCCGCCCGATCGCCCGGCGATCTCCCACGAGAGCGCCGCCGGCAGGGCGAGATTCGTCGTCGCGCTGTGCCCGCCGTTGGCGACACCGTTGACGTACCACTGCCAGCCGTACGATCCGTCGCCGTTGTCGGTGCGCACGATGGCGAGATGGTGCCACTCGCCGAGCGAGATCGGCACGCCGTTGTTGTGATTGGCGATGGCCTGAGGACCCGCTCCGTCCGGAGCGCGGTAGTCGGACGAGATGAATCGATCACTGTCCGGAGCGCCCGTGAACGACGCGTTCCAGAAGAGATGGAAGCGGCTCGCGTCGGCAGCGTTGTCACCGTTGGTCCAGAAGAGCGCAGAGTGATCCTGGGCGGCCGGCTTCTTGAAGAAGCACTCGAACGTCGCGTCGCCCGATCCGTTGGTCACCGAAGGATCGTGCAGCACGAACGGCACGCCGAAGATGCGCGCGAAGCCAGCCGTCGAGCAGTCGAGGCTGAAGAGGTTGAGCTCGCCGTCGACGTTTGGACACGGGACGTCATCGCTGTGCGACGCGCCGGCCAGAATAGCGCCGTGAATCGCGCTCGTCACCTCGTCCGTGATGTCCCCGCCGGCGCCCTCCTCGAAGCGGTAGTACGCCGCCGTCGCGCCCTCGGCGCTGCCGCACTGCAGGAACTCGGGCGGCGTCAGTGCTGCGTCGGACATGCGAATCTCATCGACGAGGACGCGCGCACCCAGTCCTCCCTGACGACCCGCGATCTCCCAAGAGAGCGCGCGAGGAAGCGCGAGACCCGTCGTCGCCATGTATCCGGGAGTCGACGCACCGTTGATGTACCAGACCTAGCTGTACGTCCCGTCGCCGTTGTCCGTGCGGACGATCGCGAGGTGGTTCCAGACGGATAGCGTGACGGGGAGTCCCGTGTTGTGATTCGCGATCGCGTTGGGGCCCGATCCGTCCGGAGCGCGGTAGTCCGCCGAGATGAATCGGTCGCTCCCGGGCGCCCCCGTG
>CAYZGY010001121.1:0-2510 GCA_964478085.1 uncultured Planctomycetia bacterium | reverse complement strand
GGGTGGGCCGCGCGGGGGGCCGCCGGGGGCCGCTTCCGGCGGGTTTGCGCGGCCGAAGTGAGGGGCACGCGCCGCCTGCGTCGACGTCGTGAGTCGATGGGGGTCCGGAAGTCTGGGATGACGTCACAACGCGGCGACCCGCCGCGTGACTCGATGCGATCGTGTACCCCGGAGGAACCGGGGCAAACGGTCGAATCGAATTTGTTTGGAAGGCAGGAGCGAGTGGGGCGTGAGATCGAGTGGGAGTGGCGGGTCGCGGCGGTGGGCGGGCGGCGAGGTTACTTCTTTCCGCCGAGCCGCGAGAGGCGCCATGTACGATCGTCTCGCACCGTTCCGTCTCCATGGACGATACGGACGCGCACACTCGGGTCGGCGAGCGTCGTGTCGAAGTCGATCGTCGCGAAGCTCAGCGTCTTGCTGTTGGCCACCCCCGAAGAGATGACCTCGACGACCGGGTAACCGACTCGCGCGGATTCCTTGTGCTCCCAGACGAGCGAGCGATGGATGTCGCCGGACATGTAGAGCACGCCCGGAATCGAGTGTTTCTTGATCGCGTCGAGCAGTCGGTGTCGTGAGAAGGTGTAAATCTTCCAACCGTCGTCGCGACTGTGGTCGAGCGTGCTTCCCGAGGCGATGACCTTGAATTTCGCCTTCGACGTTCGAAGGCCATCGACGAGCCACGCGAACTGTGCGTCGCCGAGCATGCGCTTCTTGTCGTCGTCCTTGTCCTTGTCGGGGGAGCGGTGGTAGCGTCCGTCGACGACGAAGAAGTCGACCTCGCCCCACGTCGTGCGAAAGAAAGCGCCCGGCGTATCACGTGTGCCTTCGGGAGGATTTCCCCAGAATTGCTTCCATCCCTTGAGTGATCCTTCCTTGCCGGCGGCCGTGCCGTCGGAGTTGTTCGGGCCGTAGTCGTGATCGTCCCACATCGAGAGCGTCGGCACGTTGCGAAGGACCGTCGCGACCTCGGGAAGTCGCCGATACTTGACGTGGTGCTCCCACTGAATCTTCGGGTCGGTCGTGTCCGAGTACTGCGTGTCGCCGAGCGTCAGGTGGAGATCGGGCTGCTGAGTGAGGAGCAGGTACCACGAGGCCTGCGGTTGACCGATCTTCATGCACGACGTCAGCGCGAGGCGGAAGCGGCTCGGTTTACGATCGTTCGGCGCGGTGCCGAAGCTTCCGATCCACGCAGGATGGCCTTTTCCGTCGACGAAGATCTCGTAGCGGTAGCGCGTCTCGGGGGAGAGATGCTGGAGCGTCGCGCGGACAGGTCGACCCGTGCCTTGGACGGCGGGTTCGGGGATCGGATCGAGGCGTGCGTGGTGCTCGGTCGCGCTCGAGTCCTCGACCTTGTAACGAACGACGCAGTAACGAACGACGCACTCGGCACCGTCCGGGACGTACATCCAGAGAGTCGCGGTATTCGCCGTGACCTGTCCGACGAGCGGGCCGGCGATGCCTTCCGGGGCGGCGCACGCTTGAGTGGACGAGGCGAAGAGCGCGAGAGCGGCGAGGGCGGCGAGGCGACGTGTCATGTTTCTCTTTCCGTCGATTCGAGTTCAGACCTCGGGTGATTGTATTCGACGAGATTCCGGATTGCAGGGTTCGCCGGAGAAACCCGCGGTTTCCTGCAGTGAGGGATTCTTCTCTCCCTGACAACATTCCGCGAACTCTCCGGTCGGCTCAGGCGAGGATCTCCTCGACCACGCGTGCCTTCCGCCCGGCCGTCACGATCTGCTCCTGACCGTTGTTGAGGAAGCTCAGCTTCTTCCAGTCGAGACCGAAGAGGTGGAGCAACGTCGCCTGATAGTCGTTCGGCGTGACGATGTCTTCGACGGCACGATGGCCGAAGTCGTCGGTCGCGCCGTGGAACATGCCCGGGCGGATGCCTCCACCCGCGAGCCAGATGCTGAAGCCTTGGCCGTTGTGGTCGCGGCCGTGTCGATCGGGTGCGCCTTTGTTTTGCGTCACCGGCAGTCGACCGATCTCGCCGCCCCAGTGGACGATGACCTCGTCGAGCATGCCGCGCTGCTTGAGGTCCGTGACGAGAGCAGCCGAGGGCTTGTCGGTGCGACGGCAGGCGGCGGGGAGCGACGTCTTGAGGTTTGCGTGGTTGTCCCAGGGTTGTCCGTTGAGGAAGAGCTGGACGAACCGGACGCCGCGTTCGACGAGGCGTCTCGCGATGAGACAACGCGTGCCGTAGTCGCGGGTGACCTTGTCGTTGATGCCGTACATCTCGCGCGTCGCATCGGACTCCTTCGAGATGTCGAGAGCCTCACGCGCTGCGGTCTGCATGCGTGCGGCGAGCTCGTAGCTCGCGATGCGCGCTTCGAGGTCGTTCTCGTTCGCGAAGCGCTTCGCGTGCCTGCGGTTGAGCGCTTTCAAGAAGGCGAGGTTCTGTCGCTGCGGCTCCCCTTGGAGGTGAGCCGGGGCGTCGAGATTGAGGATGCGAGGCTCCTTGGGCCGGAGCACCGTTCCCTGAAAGAGAGCCGGCATGAAGCAGTTCGACC
>CAYZGY010001120.1:0-2510 GCA_964478085.1 uncultured Planctomycetia bacterium | reverse complement strand
CTGGAAATCCATCCAACCTTTGAAGATGCCGCCGGCGAGAGCGGCGAGGGCGACGAGGGTGCAGAGCGATTTGAAGTCCACGGGCGATTCGCTTCCGGCGTCTGAGTTGGTCGCGTTGACGGGCATTTTCGCGAGAGCGCGAAGCTACTAGATTGCCGCAATTCCACACGGCTGGCCAGCAGATTCCACGCGGGAAAAGTCGTGTCCAGCTCGTCGAGGACTCCTACAATAATGCCACATTTCGAAGCCGTGCCCTCGAGTGTGCGTCAGACCATCAAAAAAGGCCTTCGACCGAGAGGGGAAAAGTCGAAGACCCTTGGTGAAACTGACATGTGACAAACACTCTATCGGTCTCGTGCCGAGGATCCCTTGACCCAACTTTGGTACCCGATTCGCTCCGGAGTCCGTTCATGAATCCCTCGTCCCAGGTCGCTCGTTTTTCGACGCTCGTCGTCGCTGGCATTCTCGGAACTGCCGTCGCCGCCCAGGTCTTTACGGCAGCTTCATTCGAGGCGAACGCCTCCGCTCTCAAGGATCGAGACAAGAAGAGCAAGAGTTCCGAAAAGGCTTCGAAGAAGGAGGCCGAGAAGGCGGCCGAGGCTCGCTTCGAGAAGCTCAAGGCCCGTTGGGACAAGGCCTCGGGCCATCGGATCGAGCAACGCATCCTTCTCCTCGATCGGTTTCGAACCGCTCCGTGCGAGAAGACCGTCAGGTTTCTCACCAAGCTCTACAGCGACGAGAGCAACTCCGGCATCCACATGACCGTGACGAAGGTTTTGGGAAGCATCGGAAGCGAAAAGGCGATCCAGGGTGTCCTCCTCAAGGGCGTGCCGCTGATCGCTGGCGACGAGTTTTACGGAACTGCGATCGCAGACGCTCTCGAGAGCAAGCTCAGCGCCAAAGCGGAGACCTTCGTCGTCCGCAAGGGGCTACGGATTCCCGAGCTCAAGAAGTTCCCCCAGACCTGGAATCGCATTCTCAAGGCGGTCGCCGGTTACAGAACGCCGCTGCGCGTCGCGGCGCTGACCCAGGAGCTCTTGCGTGGAGACGACGCGACGATGATCGTGATTCTCTCCTCACTCGAGGACACGCACGACAAGAAGCTCGTCACGGCAGCGACGCGGCTCCTCCGGCATAAGAATCCGGAAGTCCAGGCGGCTGCGATGAACCTGCTTCACGCGCAGGGTGGCAAGAAGCAGCGCAAGCTCTTCGAGAAGGGAGTCAAGAGCAAGCACTGGCAGATCCGACTCCTGTCCTTGCGAACGCTCGCGCGCATCAAGCACAAGAAGATCGTCGACTATGCGACCAAGGGGCTCGACGACAAGGACGCGCGCGTCCAGATCATCGCGATCAAGATTCTCCTCGAGAAGGGCGGCAAGGACGTCGTGCTGCCGCTCATCGAAAAGCTGGATTCGTCCGAAGGGCGCGTCAAGGATGACCTGATCGATGCGCTGACGCGTCTGACGGGCAAGGACTTGCCGCCGTCGACGTTCCAGTGGAAGGGTTGGTGGGAGCAGAAGGGCCGCAAGATCAAGACGATCGAGCGTTGCTCGGCCGAGGAGTTCGCCGCGATGAAGCAGGAGCTCGAGGCGGGCGCGAAGACCGTCTCGTACCACGGCCTTCGCATCCTCTCGGACAACTTCGCGTTCCTCATCGACTCGTCGGAGAGCATGAAGGAGGAGTACGTCCCGCCCGTCGAGCGTCCCAAGACAGGCTCTCGCAAGACGACGGTGAAGAAGCCCGGCGACGTGAACAGGTCGCCCCGCAAAGCGAAGATCGCCGTCGCGAAGGAGCAGCTCGTCAAGGTGATCAACGGTCTGAAGGCGGGCAAACGTTTCGACATCATCCGCTTCGAGAGCGTCATCACCGACTTCATTCGCGACGGACTCGGCTTGCAGACGAAGGAGCTCATCAAGCTCGACGAGGCGGTCCGTCAGAACGCCGTGAAGTTCGTGCAGGCGAGCCAGCCCCAAGGGCAGACCTACATGCTCAAGGCGCTCGAGACCGCTTTCTCGAACGAGAACGTCGACACGATCTACCTGCTCTCCGACGGCGCGCCGACGCCTCCCGAGACCGCAGGTATGGACGTGATCCTCGAGAAGATGAAGAAGCTCAACCGCACGCGTTGCGTCAAGATCAACACGATCGGCTTCGACCTTCAGCCGAAGGAGCGCGAGTTTCTGATACGACTCGCGGACGAGCACTTCGGCGTCTTCATCGAGCGCTGATCGATCTGAGCGAGTGGGGGCGCGTAACAAGCGCCGAACTCGAAAGCGCAGCGATCTGCCGAGACGCGAAATCCGTCCAGAAAGTGGTCGGCGTTCGCGTCTCGTGCGGTTACGCGTTCCGGGTGTGTGTGCTACGATCGACTTCGATTCGCGACGGCTGCCTTCGAGGAGGAAGGGGGCAAACGCGACGGGAGTTCGGACGGGGAGTTCGGACGGGGAGATCGGACGGGGAGTACTGCCGGTGAGTACATTTCACGGCCACGAGCCATTGCTCTGCGTGAG
>CAYZGY010001119.1:0-2514 GCA_964478085.1 uncultured Planctomycetia bacterium | reverse complement strand
GCGGGAGGACTCTTCGCCCTTGCGGGAGGACTTGCGTCTTTTCGGATCTCGATTCACGTCAGGCGATTCGGGTTTTCGGCGGGCCTCGCGAGCGTTCGGCGGGGACGAGGCGCTCCATTGTCCAAGGAACCGTGCGAAAGATCGATGCGAAAAGGCGCACAATGCTCCACTCCGTTGCGTCGCGCTCCGTCTTTCGGCACGATGTCGTCATGATTCGGTTCGTTCGTCAACGTGCTCACGCGGCACCGATCCTCATCGCGATCGCGTGGGGCAGCCCGCTCGCCGAGCGGCTGGCCTGAGTGGCAAGCGACCGCCAGAACTGAAACGGCAGCAACCAAAGAAAACGGGCTCTACGAATGTCCTCCTCGATCCGAAACAGCTGTACTCGAGCAGCTCTGCTCGCCGCCGTTGTTCTCTCCACTCCTGGTGCCGCCTTCGCCCAGGGAGCTCTCGAAGATTACCAACGCGCCGACAGTCTCGGCTCGCGCTTTCGCGGGCTCCTTCACAATACTCGCATCGAAGCGCGATGGTTCGAGGACGGATCCGGCCTCTGGTACCGCCGACAGCTTCCCGAGGGGCGTAGCGAGTTCGTCATCGTCCGCGCCGAGAAGGGCGAGCGGGCTCTGGCCTTCGATCACGGCAAGCTGGCCGCGGCGCTGTCGAAGGCGCACGGGTCGAAGATCGAGAGCGATCGGCTGCCGATCGAGCGGATCGCCCCGGCCGGAGACGGCGCTCTCCTGATTCGTGCCTCGGGCAAGAGCTGGAAGTGCTCGCTCGACTCGTACGAGCTGACGAAGCACGACGGCGAGATCCCCGAAGGCAAGCGCGGCAAGAAGCTCGATCGCAGTCGGCGGCAGCGCTGGAGCGGACGTCGTCGAGGTCACCGCTCGGACCGTTCGCCCGACAAAAAATGGCAGACCTTCGAGCGCGATCGCAACCTCTGGATCCGGGGCATCGAGGACAACAAGGCTCCCGAGAAGCTCGTGGCGGAGGCCGGCGAAGAGCACAAGTACGAAGGCTCCGTCTTCTGGTCACCCGACTCGAAGCACTTCGTCGCGCTCCGCAGGAAGGAGGCCGAGCCTCACATCGTCTACATGATCGAGTCATCGCCGAAGGACCAGCTGCAGCCCAAGCTGCACCAGCATCGCTACTACAAGCCCGGCGACGACATGCCGTTCACGAAGCCGAAGCTCTTTCGCCTCACGCCCGACTCGGCCGAGGCGCCGGCGAAGGAGATCAAGGTCGACGACGAGCTCTACGATCATCCCTGGGACATTCGCCACTATCGCTGGGAGCCCGACTCGAGCCGCATCACGTTTACCTACAACGCGCGTGGGCACCAGGCGCTGCGCATCGTCTCGATCGAGGCGAAGACGGGTGAAGCCAGTGCCCTTGTCGACGAGACGAGCGAGGCGTTCATCGACTACGCCCACAAGCAGTTCTACTACTTTCTCGAGGACCGGAACGAGCTGATTTGGATGTCCGAGCGTGATGGTTGGAATCACCTCTACCTCTTCGATTGGAAGACCGGCGAGGTGAAGAACCAGATCACGAAGGGTGATTGGGTCGTGCGCGCTGTCGATCGTATCGATCCCGAGAAGCGACAAATCTGGTTTCGAGCCGGAGGGATCTATCCGAACCAAGATCCGTACTACATTCACTACGCGCGCGTGAACTTCGACGGCAGCGGACTCGTCGTCCTCACCGCCGGAGACGGGACGCATTCGGCCGAGGCTTCCCCCGACGGCAAGTACATCGTCGACAACTACTCGCGCGTCGACATGCCGGCCGTCACGGAGCTGCGCCGTGTCAGTGACGGCAAGCTCCTCTGCGAGCTCGAGCGTCCGAGCCTCGCGAAGCTCCTCGCGAAAGGATGGATCGTGCCCGAACGCTTCGTCTCGAAGGCGCGCGACGGCAAGACCGACATCTATGGCGTGATCTATCGACCGACGAATCTCGATCCGAGCAAGAAGTACCCGATCATCGAGAAGATCTACGCAGGCCCGCACGGGTCGTTCGTGCCCAAGTCGTTCCGCGAGGTGCACGGCGGGCAGGTGATGGCAGAGATCGGCTTCGTCGTTGTGCAGATCGACGGCATGGGCACGTCGAATCGCTCGAAGGCCTTCCAAAACGTCGCGGCGAAGAACATCGGCGACTCGGGCTTCCCCGATCGGAAGATCTGGATTCGCGAGGCGGCGAAGAAGTATCCGTACATGGATCTTTCACGCGTCGGGATCTACGGCGGCTCGGCCGGTGGGCAGAGCACCCTTCGCGCACTCACCGCGCATCCCGATTTCTACCACGTCGGTTGTGCCGACTGTGGTTGCCACGACAACCGCATGGACAAGATCTGGTGGAACGAGCTGTGGATGGGGTACCCGGTCGGCGACCACTACGCGGAGCAGTCGAACGTCGTCAATGCGCACAAGCTCGAAGGAAAGGTCCTCCTCATCGTCGGCGAGCTCGATCGCAACGTCGATCCGGCGTCGACGATGCAGGTCGTCGACGCGTTGA
>CAYZGY010001118.1:0-2526 GCA_964478085.1 uncultured Planctomycetia bacterium | reverse complement strand
GCGGGTCGTTGGCGGATTTCTCGCCACGCGGCGGGTCGCCGCGTCATGACATCATCTCGACCTTCGTCGAACCTCGGCATGGAAATCTCTCTCAGCCTACAGTTCCTACGCTCGTATCTTCGCTATCCTAACGACAGCTCTGCAGCGCGTCGCGGCGACCCGCCGCGATACTCGTCATCCGCGTAGGCCTCCAAGCAGTCCTACGCTCCCTACGAGTGCAGTTCGGAGAAGGCACGCCCATGACCATGGTCAGGAACGACTCAACGCGTGCTTCGCCAGTCGCGTCGTCACTTCCCAGATCGGACCTGGGAAGCGGTGGCTGCGCTTGACAACCTTTTCGAACGCTTCGAGGAACCAGTTGACGTGCGAGTCCGACAGGACGAGCGGCGGGATCAGCTTGATCACCTCGAGTCCGTGCCCGGCGACCTGCGTCAGAATACGGTGATCGCCGAGTAGCGGCATGACGATCGCCTGGCCGAAGAGCCCCTCGTTGACCTTGTGCGCGAGGTCCCAACCGAGCTTGAGCGTCAGCGAACGTGGTCGACCGAACTCGATGCCGATCATCAAGCCGCATCCGCGCACCTCGCGGATCAGCTCGTACTTTTGCGCCAGGTCGCGTAGACCCTCGAGAAGAACGTCGCCCTGCTTCTTCGCGTTCTCGATCAGACCTTCCTGCTCGATGACGTGCATCGTCGCGAGCCCGGCCGCCATCGCGAAGGCGCCTTGGCCGAAGGTCGACGAATGGATGACGCAGTTCTCCATGTTGTCGAAGACCTTCGAGTAGATCTCGCGTCGCGTCAGCACGGCACCGACGGGGATGAACCCTCCCGAGAGCGCCTTCGAGAGCACCAAGATGTCAGGCTCGACGCCCGAGTGCTCCATCGCGAAGAGCTTGCCCGTTCGGCCGAAGCCCGTCTGCACCTCGTCGAGGACGAAGAGCGTGCCGTTCTTCGTGCAGAGCTCACGCGCCTCGAGGAGGTACTCGTTATCGGCGATGAAGACGCCCTTGCCCTGGATCGGCTCGAGCACGAACGCGGCTACGTCTCCACGCGACAGCTCGGTCTCGAGCGCGTCGAGATCGCCGAAGGGAATCTTCGAGCAGTCGGCGAGGAGCGGATCGAAGCCGTCACGAAAGTGATGGTCGCCGTTGAGCGACAGCGACCCATTGCTCAAACCGTGGAAGGCGTGATCGCAGTGCACGATGCGAGGGCGACGCGTCGCGCGGTGCGCGTACTTGATCGCCGTCTCGACGCCTTCCGTACCGGAGTTCGTGAAGTAGACCGTGTCGAGGCTCGACGGAACCTTCTCCTTGAGCTTCTCGGCGAGAAGGCCCGAAAGAAGCGGCGGCTCCATCTGGACGAGCGCGGCCGGCTCGGCGTCCATCACGTCTTTGATCGCTTGGCGAACGACGGGATGGTTGCGACCGATGTTGAACACGCCGTACCCCGCGAGCATGTCGAGGTACTTTTCGCCCTCCTGATCCCAGAGGTACGGCCCCTCCGCACGCGTATAGACGCGATCGAAGCCGATCGTCTTGAGCACCTTCGCGAACTGCGGATTGACGTGCCTCGAGTGCAGGTCGAGATTCTCGCCCTGCCGTCCCTCGATCAAGCCGCGGATATCGAAGGAAGAAGCCTCCGAGGATGAAACGTCACCAGACACGAGATTACTTCGCCAAAGTCACGCTCTTGAGCATGTTGTCGAAACTCGGCCGCCATTTCGCCATCGTCTCCTTCGGGCCGATGACGACGAAGAAAATGTTCTGACGGACGATCGCGACGACCATCCCGTAGCCCTCGCGCGCCTCGACAGGAGCGCCCATGCGCGCCGACCAGTTGTACGTCCCCTCGAACTCGACGAGCTTGATCTCGATGTCGCCTTGCGAGAAGTCGCTGACGGCGGGCGACGGGAACTCTTTGAACTTCCCCCTCCACCGACTGACGTTGCTCTCGAAATCGCCGAACGCCGACGAGACCCACATCTCGCCGTCGTGCTGATCGTTGTCGGTGTGCGGAAACAGGAACTGAGCCTCGCGCATTCGGTTCCTCGGTCGCTCACGTTTCCATTCCGGATCAGGCGTGAACGTGATGGGCTGCTGCCCGGGAAGCTTCATCGTGATCGGATCGCCGGCTTTCCAATCGGACGGGATCTCTTTCCCATTGCCGCCGAATCCACCCGGAGATCCACCGCCGGCGCGCGGGTTCGCTCGACCGATCCCCGCGTGCGGGTTACCGCCGTGAGGGTTGACCTTGGGAGCCGCGGCGACCTTCTCCTCGAGCGCCGGGTGCGAAGAGCCCTTCGCCTCGGCGTCACTCGGAGTCTGGTACTCGACTTCGGAATCCGAACATCCGCTCGCGAACGCGAGCGCGCTGATGCAGAGAAGACAAACTGAAAGACGATCAGAACTCATTTCTTAGCACTCACTCTCTTCAAAAACGCCGTCGCGGCTTTCTTGGCCGTAGCATCGGGCACATTGCCCGAAATCATCGCCTCTCCAAGCTCGGCGAGCAAGACCCAACGCAATCC
>CAYZGY010001117.1:0-2531 GCA_964478085.1 uncultured Planctomycetia bacterium | reverse complement strand
CCAAGAGCGAGACGAACGACGATACTGCCGGCACTTGTCACCTCCGTCCGATAACGTGTGTTCATAACTTCGTTACCGGTGTCGGAGGTGTCTTACTTTAGACGCTTATCGGATGGCGAAACTCGAGGTTAAACCCCCATCGGAATCACGTACGCCACGATCCCGAAGAAGTGGCACGCGCTCCCGCCGAGGACGAAGAGGTGCCAGATGGCGTGAAAGTAGGGTAGGTCGTCGAGGACGAAGAAGATCACGCCGAAAGTGTAGACGCAGCCGCTGCTGAGCATCCAAAGCAGCCCAGGCAAGGGCGACGATTCGAGCAGCGGTCTGGTCGCGCAGACTCCGACCCAGCCCATGCCGATGTAGATCAGCGTCGAGAGCGTCTGATACTGGTAGCGAAAGCGGAACTTGAACAGCACTCCGCAGGCCGCGAAGAGCCAGACTATAGTCATGATCGCCCAGGACCACGCGCCCGAGAGCCAAACGAGCGCGCAGGGTGTGTAGGATCCGGCGATGAGAAGGTAGATGCTTGCGTGGTCACCGAGTCGGAAGCGACTCTTCCACGTTTCGTTCTTCGTCGAGTGGTAAAGCGTCGACATCGTGTAGAGGATGATGAGCGTCGCGCCGTAGATCGCGGACGCGGTCACCTGGAGCGAGCTGTTCGTCGCGCTCGCAAGCTGAAGCAGGTAGACGACACCCGCGATGCTGCAGCCGAGGCCGATCGCGGCAGTCCACGAATTCGCCAGCTCCTCACGAGCATTGTCGCACGCGATCGCTTGCGTTCCGTCGTCGAGGGTCTGTGGCACGGCGCCAGCAGCCACCACCTCGTCGGATTCGAGACTACCCATTCCATCGTTTTCGGCAAGAGCCAATGAAGAGAGACAGTCGAAGCGCCCGAGACGCGTTTTCGGACGCGAATTCCGAGTCATCGCGGAACGTGCGTACGTGCTACGATGCGCGCCTCCGGAAAACGCCGAGCCCGGTAACGAAGATGCGCGCGTTCCGAAATCGCCGAGCCCGGTAACGAACACAGGGAACAGGAGAAGACCGTGCCCCGACTCACGAGCCGAACCCTCGCCGCGCTGATGTCGATCAGCTTCGCTTCGCTTCTCGCCGTCTCTTCCGTCTTCGCGTACGAAGCGCCGCCGCTCGAGCCGGGCTTCGTCTCGCTCTTCGACGGCAAGAACGTCGAGGAGCACTGGGTGATCAAGGGACGCAAGGAGTCTTGGGAGCCGGTCGACGGCGTTCTTCGGGCGCACAAAGGCGGCAACCGGATCATGAGCAAGAAGAAGTACGGCGACTTCGTGCTTCGTCTCGACTGGAAGATCTCGAAGAACGGCAACAGCGGCGTCTTCATCCGCGTACCGAAACAAGAAGACGGCGCACCTTGGGTCACCGGATTCGAGGTGCAGATCTCGAACGCGCCACGCGACGACGCACACTGCACCGCGTCGCTCTACGGCGTCCAGGCGACCGAACCCCGTCCGACGAAGGAAGCCGAAGGTGCCGACGTCTGGCACACCTACGAGATCGTATGCCTCGGCGATCGCGTCACTGTGCGACTCGATAGCGTCCTCAACATCGACGCGGACTACACGAAGAACGAGCGCATGCGCTCGCGCCCGAAGGAAGGCTTCATCGGCCTGCAGGACTACCACGCAGCGCAAGGAATCGTCGAGTACCGCAACATCCGCGTCCAAGAGCTCCAGCCGAACGGCGTGCCGAAAGGCTTCGACGCTCTCAGTCTCGACGACAAAGGCTGGCACGAGATCAAGACCGGACACGGATCCGGCGGACGCTGGAAACACAAGGACGGCGCGTGGTCCGGCGAACAAGATCCGCCTGGGTCGGGCAACGGCGGCGTGCTCGTCACCGATCGTCAACTCGGCGACTTCGAGCTCGTCATCGAGACGAAGCCCGATTGGGGCGTCTGCAGCGGCATCTTCCTACGCTCGACGCAGAAGGGCGCATGCTACCAGATCATGGTCGACTGGCACGGCGCAGGAAACGTCGGCGGCGTCTACGGCGAAGGCACGGGCGGCTTCAACATCCGCAACTACGAGGTCAAGGACGACAAGACGATCTTCGTCAAGAAGACGGACAAGCGGGCGACCGACCTCGCCTTCGACCCGAAGGACTGGAAGAAGGTCTGGCGCTTCGGCGAGTGGAACGAGGTGCGCGCGCGGATCACGTCGAACCCGCCGCTCGTCGGGGTCTGGCTCAACGGCGTCCACATGACGCACTTCCAGGACGACAAGAAGCGCATCCCGGATGCAGGCAGCGTCGGCATCCAGGTCCACGGAGGCACGGGCTGGCCGAAGGGCGCGTTCGTGCACTTCCGGAAAATCGCTGTGCGCGAGATCAAGAAGTAGCTTTCGAACTACTCGAGCGCCTTGAGAATCTCGAGCCGGTTCATTTACCCTTAGCGCGAGAAGAAAGCGTCGTACCGCGCAACCTTCTCGGCCTTGTGCTGAGTCCTTGCGGAATCCAAGCCCCGCTTGAGGACGTCCAGAACGTTCGGCGGGTCGGTGTAT
>CAYZGY010001116.1:0-2538 GCA_964478085.1 uncultured Planctomycetia bacterium | reverse complement strand
CTCGGGCGAATCGGCCGCTTGGACGCCGAATCGACTTCTTCAACGGGCTGATAGAACAAACTCGAGTTCGTCGTCGAGACGTGACTCTCGATTCCCCGCCCGGCAAACCGACAACAACCCCCTCGCGACCAGCGCGCTTTTCTGCTCTCCTCTGCACTCCTCTGCTCTCCCTTCGCTCTTCACTCCACCCGCTTCAGCACCAAGAGCCGAAACTCCATCACCTGACCCTTCGCGTTCTCGATGGCGCGAAGCGTGCACTTTGCCCTGCCGGCTTCGAGCTCGATCACGCCCAACTGCAGCGGCCGGAAGTCCTTCACGTACGACTCCATCCGCTTGACGCGATCATGCTCGGCGCCGCGCGGCGGGACGTCGTGCGGCTCGGCGATCTTCGCACGCAACTTCGAGCCTCCGATTCCAAGCTCGATGAGGGCTCCCTCGTCGCCCTTCGGGCACGCGTAGTGGAGCTCGACCTCGAACCGCCCCTTCGCGGCAACCTCGACATCCAACGAGATCGTGTCCTCGACACGCGTCCAGTTCGTGAAGTACGAGCAATTCGGAAACTTGTTGGACCGCTTGATCTGACCGCTCGCCTTCACGTCCCGCGCGGGGATCTGCGTGTAGCGATGCCCCGGGTGACCAATGACGAACGGACGCTCGTCCTTCCCGAGCTCCGGAAGCACCGTCTTCCTCCACTCCTCGAGCGTGGCCCGAAGTCGCTTCGTCACGGCCGGGTGCTCCTTCGAGATGTCGACGTGCTGCCCCGGGTCCTTCGTGAGATCGAAGAGCGCTCCACGCTGATCGAGTCGGTACGGTCCCGAACGAACGCTGATACGTGATCGCCAATGCGAGATGATCGGACGATTCGGATTCTCGATCTCTCCGCCGAGAATCGCCTTCTCGAGAGAGATACCGTCGAGGGCCTTCGTGCTCACGACGTCGATGCCGGCGAGGTCGGCAAGCGTCGGCAGGAGATCGATCGCCGCTCCGTTCGTCTTCACGACGCGTCCGGCGGGAATCGTCCCAGGCCAGCGCAGTAGCAATGGCGACCGTACTCCCCCCTCGTCGGTCGATCCCTTGCGCCCCTTCATGCCACCGTTCCAACGCTCGCCGTTAGGCCCGTTGTCGTTGAAGTACCCAACGATCGTCTTCTCCGACAGATCGAGCTCGTCGAGCTTCTCGAGCAAGCGCCCGACGTTCCAATCGATGTTCTCGCACATCGCCAGAGCCGCACGCCGGTGAGAGCGATTCACCCGCCTCTTGCTGCGCACGGGCATCTGGAGCTCACGCTTCTCGAACTTCTTCCAGAAGCGCTCGGGCACCTGCATCGGCGAGTGCGGCGTGCAGTACGGGAGGAAGACGAAGAACGGCTTCTCGCGATTCTTCTCGATGAACTTCATAGCCTTGTTCGTGAAGTCGTCGATGACGAATCCCTCGCCGCGCACGACCTTGCCATTGTGATCGAGCGGCGGGCTGAAATAGTTCCCCCAGTGACCCGAGCAGAAGCCGTAGAACTCATCGAAGCCACGGCCGTTCGGGTGATACGGATACTGCATACCGTTGTGCCATTTGCCGAAAGCTCCCGTCGCGTAGCCCGCAGCGCGGAAGGTGTCGGCGATCGTCTTCTCGTCGAGATCGAGCCGTTCGCCGCCGGCCGACGTGCTGTAAACGCCGCCGCGCACGTGGTAACGCCCCGTGAGAAATTCCGCACGCGTCGGCGAGCAAACGGGGCAGACGAAGAAGCGATCGAACTGCACTCCGTCGCGGGCGAGGCTGTCGATGTGCGGCGTCGCGATGTCCTTGTTGCCGTGGAGGCTGAAGTCGCCCCAGCCTTGGTCGTCGCTGAGGAGGATGACGACGTTGGGCTTCTCGGCGAACGCACTCTTGCAGACGACCGACGAAACGACGAAACACAACGAAAACAGCAGCGACTTCTTCATCGAGAATCCCTCGGTCAAATTCGAATCCAAACGAGCGTCTCAGGATATCCGAGAGCCCGAGAGACGCCGCGCGAATTCGACCGTCAGACTTTCGACGGACTGAGACCCGAAGATCTTCGCCACCTTCGCACGCTCCTTCTTCCCCACGGTCGCTTCGAGCGCCGCGCGCAGGTCTCGCATCCAGAGGTACGGCACGTAGTTGATCCGGCGGAACTCGCGCTTCGCGCGCAACCACTTCCAGCACTTGCCGTAGACGTCCTCGCCGAGCTCCTCGCCGATCTGGTGGAAGAGCGGAGGATAGAGGTGCGCGTGCCGAGTCCGGGCGTCTGTCCGTCGATCTCCTCGAGGAGTCGCGCCTTGCCGCTCGCACGACGCTGGAACGACGTCCACGTCGGCCAAGGCTCGTTGCCGAGCTCGTGCGCGAAGCCGTAGACGACGCGTTGCCCTCCCGCGCGCGTCAGTGACTTCTCGTCGGTCGTCACGAGCCTGAGCTCGCCGTGAAATCGCGGTGTCGGGTGGAAGTAGAGCCGGCGTTTCTTGTCGGGATCGACGCGCACCAGGGATCGGCTCTTGTTTACCGGCCGCGTGGTTGTAATAGCGG
>CAYZGY010001115.1:0-2543 GCA_964478085.1 uncultured Planctomycetia bacterium | reverse complement strand
GTAACGCGCCCGGGCGCCCTTGCTGGTCTCGTCGGCGGGAAGCGTGATCGGCATCGTGAACGAGAGCACGATCGCCGAGACCCAACCTTCGCGGCCGGCAGGATCCTGCCGGGCCGGATCGACGATCTCGGTGACCTCGAAGCCACCGGCCATGATCTCGGCCGTAGCGGTCTCCGCGGTCGTGACCTCGACCACCTCGAGCTCGCTCGCGCTGTGCTCGACGCCGATCGACCAACCCTGCGCCCCATTCGCCGGAGCTTCTTCGGGGACCTCCGGACCGATGTAGGCGGCCGCCCAGAACTCGGTGGCACCCTCGGTGGCGCAGATCACGAGGTCGTCGACGCTCGAATCGTCGTCCGTACCGAGCAGGAGAGCTGTCCCCGGTCCGACCTTCTCGATCAGCGAGATGGTCGCGGAACCCAGCGAAGGAACGATCGTCTCTCCTTCCTGCGTCACGTTGTTCTGGACCGGCTGCCCGGCACCTTGAAGCCCGTCGATGAACTCGACCGAGGCCTCGCCACCACCTGCAGGAACGGTCGCTTCGTAGGTGACACGACCGATCGAGTCGGTCTGGTTCGGATCGAGAGTGATCGGCTGCGTGAACGAAAGCACGACCGCCTGAACACAGCCCTGGCCTTGCGCGCCTTCACCCGCGAGAGGACCGGCGTTCGGCGTCTTGTTCTCGTCGATGATCTCGAAGACCTCGAAGCCGCCCTGCTGCTTACCTTCCGGTGGCACCGTACCGCCGGCCGTTCCGTCGGTCGTGATCGACTTGATATCCATCCCACGGTTCCGCACACCAGCGGACCACCCCTGCGGTCCCTTGTCACCTTCGAGACCGCTCGTCGTCAGCGTCATATCGATGACGAGTTCGTGCACACTACCCGCCGGGCCCGTCACGTCGTCCGGCACGTTCGCGAATCCGTAGCTGAACTCTTGCGCATCGAGTCCTCCGACTGCGAGACACATGAGTGCGGCCGCGGCTGTCCAAATTCTTCTCATGTCCGTTTCCTGCTCCTCGTTCCTGGGTATCCGTCAGAGTCGCCTGTGGAGACCGGCTCGCCAGGAAAACTCACCCGCAGCACGCTGGCTCGAAATTCTGAAAACCCTGATAAGAAAAAACGCCGCCCCACGAAAGTGTTCCGTGGCTCGAGCTCGGGTAGTTTTTTTTGGATGGGGGCGGGTAAGACCCCCCCCACCGCCCGCTCCACCACCTTTTGGTGGTGGAGGGGGCGCCAGGAGAAGGTTCGTGGCCCGGAGGACTCTGAAGCTCCGCCGAGTCACGCGTCACCGAATCCTCGGCTTACCAAGGACTCAGAACACAAGCCGAACCGAGCTCGCAGTTGAGCTTGTCGTCCGTCGGGTCGGAACCCGGACCGGGCTGGTCGTCGTCGGCAGCGTTCGGATCGAAGCCGGGGCCAGGAGCCGGAGGCGCTCCGCCACCCTGGAAGAGGTACTGCAAGATGCAGACCGAATCGGCAAGATCGACGCGACCATCGTCGTTGCAGTCACAAGCGTCGAGACAGCCCGGCTGGAACTGCCACGAACCCGGAAGGAACAGGTAGCTGACGACCGCCGCGGCGTCCGCGATATCGACCGCCATGGTCCCCATGAGCGAGAAGTTGCAGTCGCCACGGAAGAATCGCTCCTGCGCGTGAATCGTGACAGCGCAGTTGACGACCTTGGCCGGGGCACGCGAGTGGTTCTCGGCCGAGACGAGGTTCTTGATCGGAACGTTTCCGTTTCCGTTCAAGTTGTCAACGAACTCGATGTTGCAGACCGCGCCACACTCGGCGAAATCCGCGATATCGAACGTGACGTAACCGACCGGCTGGACATCCGGCGAAGGAGCGATCGTCGCACCGTCGAACGGCGGGAGGGCGTCGATGAGCACACCGATGATGAGCTCGTGGCCGTCGCCGTCTTCCGTCGTGTTGTCGCACTGGATGCTGACGAACTCAGCGCCGAGGGCCTCGAGGATCGTGCCGCCGATATCCAACTCGTCGTTGCACGAGAGCTTCGGGCAGTACGAGACAGCCATCGAGAAACCTTGAATGTGGTCGGGCTGCGCGTGGCCGACGAAGCCGTCCTCGAGGACGCGAACGCCGAAACACACCTCGACCGAGCCACCGGCCGGCCCCGAGAGCATCTCACTGCCATCGCGAGCGCTACAGTGGAACTCGGTCGCTTCCGGCGGAATCTCCGTCGGGGCGAAGCAGGTGAACTTCTCGTCGTTGAGCTTGAGATCGTCGCTGATACCGATCGACTGACCGCCGATGACGAGGAGGTTATCCTTCGCCGGTGCACCGAGGACGCCATCGCAGAGCGTGAGATCCGCGACGAGATCGGGGCCGTTAGCGGGCTGCTCGGGGCAGCAGAAAGTCGCCGTCAGAACCGTCTGTTTCGTGCCGACGGGAATCGCGAAATCAGGGACGAAGGGCTCGAGCAGATCGATGACGACACCAGCCGTGAAGCCGGTTCCGCCGATGTCGACCTCGAACTCGGCGAAGTCGGCCCCAGCAGCAGCACCGCTGACGCCGATC
>CAYZGY010001114.1:0-2547 GCA_964478085.1 uncultured Planctomycetia bacterium | reverse complement strand
GCGAGGGTGTGGCCGCTTCAAGCAGTGTTCAGTGAGGCCGGCGTCGCCGACCGATCGGGATTTTGGATCAGCCGACCGATCGGGATCAGCCGAATCAGTCAAACGGTGTCAAGCACCGAAGGTCGTCGGGTGTCGGGTCTCTACCAGAAGTCGGAAACGGCGCCGGTGGAGGTTCGCCGCTCAGCAAGAGAGAGTGGATTGAATAAATCGGGTCGGTGAGGTTTACGGAGCCGTCGTCGTTCGAATCGAGCGCGTCTTTGCACGGCGGTGTGCTCAAACTCTGAAACAAGAAGATCAGTGTGGACACGGGATCGGAAACATCGAAGCTGCCGTCTCCGTTCGAGTCTCCTCGAAGAAACTCGCTTTCGAGATCCGGCGTACCGCTCACCGCGATGAGGCTTCCGGTGACCGATCTCGCGACTCGTGATTGCACGCCAGAGTCCAAGTCTCTCGCGAAATAGCCGGCGGAATCTCCTTCAAGCACTCCGAAGACGAGCCATTCCCCCGCACGGCTCGGAACCCACGTCGCGTCAGGTAGAGCCTCGGAATCTGCAACCACCTGAGTCGGGTTGTCCGCGCTCAAGACGACGAGTCCTGTCTCGGCCTCGTGAACGAGAGCTCTCCGTGCGGACCGTGATACGACGCGAACTTCGGGCTCTGCCGACTGGGACGAAACGACAGTCTCCAAGGTCGACGCCGATGCGCGCATCAGGCGCTGCTCGGTGAGCCCGGCGGCCGCGACAAAATAGAGATCGTTCCCGAGTGTGAAAAAATCGGCAGGGTTCGACAGTCCACCACCTGCGAAGAGTGTTTCCCCTGTCACTGCGGAGGCGCCCACGACATCCGTTCCCGTGCCGCTGAAGCCACTGGCAGAGTAAACGATCAGGTCACCCGCTCCGATCGTGACGTTCTCAAACGACAGGTCGCCGCGCGTGAGAAACGGCGGTGAGACACCCGTTCCCGTCTGACTCAGGTTCGCAGCGTTGAGGTGCGTTTCGCCGCCGATTCGGAAGAGATCTGTACTGCCTGGGCTGTGACCTGCGTCGAAGTAAAGCCGGTCTTCCGAATCGAAGAGGATGAATACCTGCTGATCGATGTACGGGTTGAATTTGGCGTCGTGCGTGATGTGCACGCGACCGACCGATCCGGGTGTGCTGATCGGGTGAATGAATACTTCCGGCTCGCTCTCGATTTCGAGATTGTACGCGACCTTGGCACCGTCGTGACTGATGGCGAGACGCTCTTCGCGAAGTGTGTGTTCGACGAAGTTCGCGGGCGAGCGTGTCAGGTTGAGGACAGGACCAAACGAGTTCGCGACCCATACGTCCAATTCATCCTTGTCGTCGCCGGCCTGGAAGGCCACGGAGGTAGCGCTCGAAGCGAAGACGTCATTGGTCGTTTGGTGTGGCCCCGATAGGAGCTCTGGCTCGGGAGAATCCACATCGAGCTCGACGCGAAAAACGGAACGGATGGAATCCTCATCCTCGGCGATGAAGAAGAGAGCTCCTCCCGCGAGCGTTACACTCTCCGGGATCATCCCGTCCATCGTCTGCGGCAGCTCGATCGTCAGGGTATCCACGCGAGAATCGAGGCGTGAAAGCACGACGATCTCGGGGTGACCGTCACCGCGGACAGCGATGGCAAGACGGGAGCCATCCCAATTCATCGCGGTGCCGTCAGGCTCCGGCCGGAATCGATCGTTATCGCCGACCAGAAGAACGTCGACACCTTCCGAGGAAAATCGTGCGAAGCCGGAACTTCCTCGATCGGAGTCGAAGGCTACCAGTTGGTCTGTCGATCCCCATTCGAGGCGTGGTAGACGACTCTTCCTGCCGACTTCTCGAATCGGAGCCCGGAGACCGGGTGAATGTGCAGGGCCACCGCGCACATCGAACGAATGCCATTTCGCGGACCTCAGATCGAGCGGAACTTCCGAGGCGTCGTCACCGCCGAACGCGCGTACCTGAACGTGACCGGTCTCGATCAACAACTCGGCCGTGAAAATCGTGAACGAAGATTGGTTCGCGAACGCGGTAGTTGTGACAAACAGGAACGCGCAGGCGTGGCGCAAAAAGGGAGTGAATCGTCTATCGTTCATGGGACGGTGGCCTTCGGGGGCGGGGACGCGGCAGACTCTCTTCGCGGGTGTGAATGGTTATCCATTCTGACTATATCTTATCGAGCGACCTTGTCGTCAGCGAGCCTTATCGTCAAGAAACTGACCGGTTTCGCAACGCGAGGTTCCGCCGCGCCGTCAGCTCGCGGGCTGAAACGCGTCGAGAATCTTGCGGAATTCGCGCATGTTAGTCATATTCGCGGAGCAAGTTAGCGTCATCGTGCCACCCGGTCGAGTCGGTCGGCCAGCTCTCTGGATGACACGTCTTCGAAACGTTCCGTGGTTGGCGACAACTATTTCTTTCGGTAGCGACAATCAGAAGTTCCGTCGGACTTCGAGGCTCGAGCCAGCCGAAGCTCCTCCGGAGCGATTCACGAATGGGTGCAGATGACGTCTGGCGCGATCGCATCATGCTGCGACGCCGAAAGTTG
>CAYZGY010001113.1:0-2548 GCA_964478085.1 uncultured Planctomycetia bacterium | reverse complement strand
GGCGGGGGCCGGGGCGCCCGGGCGGCGGGGCGGCCGCACGAATCTGCACGGCGAGCTTGCGGTGGGTTTCGTGCGAGCCGTGCGAGAAGTTGAGCCGGGCGACGTTCATCCCGGACTCGATCAGCTCCTCGAGGACCTCGGGCGTGTTGCTCGCGGGTCCGATCGTGCAAACGATGCGGCAAGCTCTCGGCGAGGCGTGGAATCGAAGTCGATTGAGACCGCTGCCGCTCTCGTCCGTCGAGGTCGGCCCAGACGTGTTCTCTTCACTCATCGGACACTTTCTTTCAGCGCTCGCAGTCGGCTTCGCAGCCGTTCGAGCTCTTTCCCGTGCTCGGGAAGCTTCGCGAGGTTCTTCGTCTCGAGAGGATCGTTCTCGAGGTCGTAGAGCTCTTCGTGCGTCGCGGCGGGCTTTCCCGAGACGGCCTTCGTCGCCCGAATCTCGAAGTAGTTGACGTACTTCCAACGCTCGCCGCGCACTCCCTCGGACTTCGGGATGCGACGGTGGTTGAAGAGGTGCTCGTAGAACCAGTCCTTGCGCCAATCGACGGGCTCCCCACGCATCAGCGGAGCGAGGCTCCGACCTTGCATCGAGCGCGGGACGTCGGCACCGGCGAGCTCGACGATCGTCGGGGCGAGGTCGATGAGGAGGGCCATATTCTCGACGCGCGCGCCACGGCGGGCTTTCGGAGCGCGCGGATCGTAGATCATCAGCGGCACGCGGATCGACTCCTCGTGCATGAACCACTTGCCGGCGAGTCCGCGATCGCCGAGGTAGAAGCCGTTGTCCGACGTAAAGATCACGACCGTGTTTTTCGCGAGTCTGCGCTCTTCGAGCTTCGCGAGGATCTTTCCGACAGCCTCGTCGACGCCCGTGATGAGCCGGTAGTAATCCTTCATGCTCTTTTGAAAGAGCTTCTCGTCGCGAAAGCGGACGCGCCACCGAACGCGTGCTTCGGACTCGCGCAGGAACTTCGGGAGCTTCTCGAATTCCGCTGCGCTCGCGGTTTTGGGCTCAGGAACCGTCGTCGACTCGTAGAGCGAGGCGTACTTCTTGTCGGGCTGGAAGGGCCAAGGATCTCCGTCCTGACAGTGGGCGGCCTTGAAGCTGATTTGGAGGCAGAAGGGTTTGTCCGTCGGTGCCTCTTCGACGAAGGAGACGGCCTGCGCTTCGAGGACGCGTGTCAGGTGAAGCTCGCGGCCCTTCTGAAAGTACCGTCCTTGTCCCGGGAAGCCTCGGAAGTCATCGTACTTCGATCGTGGCAGCTGTCCGCCGATTCCCCACTTGCCGACGAACGCGCAGTGGTATCCTGCGCGCCGGAGCACGGCCGGGAAGGTCTGCGAGAAGGCAGCGTCGGAGAGCTGACGTCGGAAATCGTGGATCCCGTGACGTCGCGCGTACTGTCCTGTGAGAATCGACGCGCGGCTCGTCGAGCAGATCGACGTCGTGCAGAACGTGTTGGAGAAGACCGTGCCGTTCTTTGCGAGCTTGTCGATGTTCGGCGTCGAGACGATCTTGTTGCCCGCGAACCCGACGGCATCGAAGCGCAGGTCGTCGAGGACGACCAACGCGATGTTCGGCTTCGGCTGCGCTTCGACCGTTCTTCCCCCCAAGCCAGTCAGGAAGCCCGAGCCGGCCAGGAAGACGGTCAGCAGGGCCGCGAAGACGACGGCGGCTCGGAGGTTTCGTCGGATCATGAGGGCTCTCTCGGACGGGCGCTTCTATGCGACCATCCCTGATGATCTAATACGGGCACTCTCACCGTCAACCACGAAGGAGTTTCTCTCGCTCATGGGTATCGAAGGAAAAATCGCGCTGATCACGGGTGCTTCGAGCGGAATCGGGGAGAGCATCGCCTTGGCCCTCGGGCGTAAGGGAGCCCGTCTGACGCTCGTCGCTCGTCGCGAGGGCCGATTGCGGGAGCTTGCCGCGCGTATCGAGGCAGAGGGCGGGCCTGCTCCTTTCGTTCAGAGCGCGGATCTGAGGCAGGAGAGCGGCATCCTTCACCTCTTCGAGGCGTCGACGGAGCACTGGGGCGGGCTCGACATCCTCGTCAACAACGCCGGGCTCGGACGCTTCGCGAGTTGGCACGAAGGCGAGACCGAGGATTGGCGCGAGATGCTCGACGTCAACATCCTCGCCGTGACGATCGCCACGCGAGAGGCGCTGAGCCGTTTCCCTGAGTCGGGAGGGCACATCCTCAGTATCTCGAGCATGGCGGGGCACCGCGTGCCGCCGAGCGGTGGATTCTACGCGGCCACGAAACACTTCATCCGCGGATTTTCCGAATCGCTGCGCATGGAGCTCCGCCAGCGCGGGAGCCCCTCCCGCGTCAGCATGATCTCGCCGGGCTTCGTCACGACGGCGTTTCACGAGGTCTACTACAAGGGTGACGAAGAGATGCTCTCCGAGCGTTCGCCTGAGTATCGCGTTCTCGATGCCCAAGACATCGCAGAGACCGCGCTCTACATCCTCGAAGCCCCTGCACATGTCGCCGTGCACGACGTGCTGATGCGGTCGAGCGAACAGCCCTCTTGAAGAAGACTCGAA
>CAYZGY010001112.1:0-2549 GCA_964478085.1 uncultured Planctomycetia bacterium | reverse complement strand
CGAAACGCGGTGAGTCGAAACGCGGTGAGTCGAAACGCGGTGAGTCGAAACGCGGTGAATCGAAACGCGGTGAATCGAAACGCGGTGAATCGAAACGCGGTGAATCGGAACGCGGCGAATCGGAACGCGGTGAATCGGAACGCGGTGAATCGGAACGCGGTGAGAACGGCCAACGCCGTCGCCGTCCGCGACCGACCGAGAAGAAGCGGCCGGAAAAAAAACGTCGCCGCGACGGGAACGACTGAGAGTCTCGTCTACGCCTTCCCCTTGGCGATCTTCTTCACCTCTTGGCGTACGTCCTGCAAGAAGCTGACGAACGCGTTCGAGGCTCGATCACCACCGCTGTGCTTCGGGCGATTCCGTGTGGACGTCTCGACCCAGAGGTGCTCTTTGTTGCCCCACTTCTTCGAGACCTCCTCGACGCGGTCCGAGAGTTTGCCCGTCGCGTCGATCCACTTGAGCAGGTTCGGAAGGTCGGACTTGCCGCCGAATTCACCGTCGTCGGCGGCGAACTCATCCTTCACGGCCTCGTAGAACTGCTTGGCTTCGTCCTTGACGAGTTTCTTGTAGTCACTCATACCTTTGGTATCTCCTCCGCCCGAGGCCGGACTTCTTTTCGTTTCGGCGACCTATGGTACGAGGTTGGCGGACGTGTGACAAATCCGTAATCTGCCTCGTACTCCGTCGAGAGGCTCGCGCGGCCGGAAAGACACGATGACACCGCACCACGACCCTTCCGAAGGATCCACAGGCTCTCGCCGACGTTTCGAGGACCGCGTGGCGCTCGTGACGGGCGCCGGCTCGGGCATCGGTGCCGATGTGGCCCGCGGAGACGGGGCCGAAGGCGCTGGCGTCGCACTCTTCGGCCGCACGGAGCAGAAACTCGCCGCGGTTGCCGATGAGCTTCCCGAGGACCGCTCGATCGTCGTCACGGGCGCACACGAGAAGACGGACGACGTACGGCAAGCGGTCCGGCTCGTCGAGGCCTCTTGGGGTCGGCTCGACTTCGTCTTCAACAACGCGGGCACGTACTCGCCAGCCCCGGTCGCCGAGAGCTCCGACGAGCTCTGGAACGAGGCCATCGCGAGCAATCTCACAGGTCCCTTCATCGTCACTCGCGAGTCTTTGCCGCTCTTGCGCCGTCAGGGCGGCGTGATCGTCAACAACGCGTCGACTCTCGGAATCCGACCGATCCCGGGCTCGGCGGCCTACTGCGTCGCCAAGGCCGGGCTCGTCCGATTGACCGAGGCGACCGCCATAGAAGAGGCGAGCCACGGTGTTCGCGCGCTCGTGATCTGTCCGGGCGTCGTCGATACGCCGATCCACGCTCCTCGGCGAGGCGGAACGGCCGAGTTTCTCGAGGCGGCCGGCGCGATGCACCCGCTCGGGCGCGTCGGCTCCCCCGCCGACGTAGCGAACCTCGTCCTCTTCCTCGCGGCGGACGACGCGTCGTGGATGACGGGCGCCGTGGTCAACATCGACGGAGGCGTCGCTCTCGCATGAGCTCCGAGACACCCGGCGACGTACTCGTGACGCGAAAGGTCACATTCTCGTCAGCGCACCGCTACCACCGTGACGAGTGGAGCGACGAGCAGAACCGCGAAGAGTTCGGTCCGTGCAACAACCCCTACGGGCACGGGCACAACTACCAGCTCGAGGTGACCGTCACAGGACCGATCGATCGAGAGACGGGCATGGTGCTCAACCTGCGCGAGGTCGACGACATCCTCCAGTCGGAGGTGATCGCACGCTTCGACCATCGCTACATCAACAAGGAGGTGCCGGGATTCGACGACGTCGTGCCGACGACCGAGAACCTCGTGCTCTACCTCTGGGATCTGCTCGCGCCGGTCTTCTCCGATCGCGGGGTCCGGCTCCACCGCGTGCGTCTCTTCGAAGACCCGAACTTGTGGGCCGAATACTCGGGAGGGGACGCTTGAGAGTCGTCGAGCTCACGCGACGCTATCACTTCAACGCAGGCCATCGCCTCTTTCATCCCGATCGCGACGACGATTGGAATTGGCGTGTCTTCGGGAAGTGCAGCTACGCGAGTGGCCACGGACACAACTACAAGCTCGAGGTCGTCGTGTCCGGAACTCCCGATCCCGAGACGGGCCGCGTGATGCGCATCGAGGAGCTCGACGCGATCGTCGACGAACACGTGATCGAGCCGATCGACCACCGCAACCTCAACGACGTTCTCGAGCTCACCGACGGCCCCGCCCCCACCACCGAGGTACTGATCCTCGAGGCGTGGCGGCGGCTCGTCGATCACATCGCCGCGCCCGTCGTTCTCGAGACGCTACGCATCACGGAGACCGAGAAGAACCTCTTCGAGCTCCATCGACGCCAGCTCAATCGGAGCCGTTCGACCCGTTCGCGGGATCGACCTTCGCGTTGATCCAATCGACCATCTGGCGCAGCCGGCCGTAGCTCTTGCGATCGAACGGGAACGCGAGGCGATGGAGCGAGGCAGTGTGCGGCTCATCGCTCTCGACCTCGAGCGGCCCGTCGAGGCGCTCGAACTTCCCTTCGACGAGAAGATCCGA
>CAYZGY010001111.1:0-2549 GCA_964478085.1 uncultured Planctomycetia bacterium | reverse complement strand
CGAACTTCGCGTTCGCGTTCGCGTTCGCGTTCGCGTCTTTGAAGACGCGCCCGGAAATCAGCCGAACACCTTACCGGCCCCCTATTAGTACTAAAGTGGTCGCTCCGTGAAAAGGGCGAATTTCAGGGTTTCTGGGTCTTTTTGGCAAGAATCTCAGCCTCGAGACGTTCCGGTAACTCTCTGGCGCCAGCCACGATAGCGAGTTGCCACATCGGCGTCCCAGGGACGGCCGCGATGGGCCAAGAGGTGGTATCGCGCACGCAGCGGAGAACCCGGTTTGAGAGTGCGCGGAGCGTCGCGTGTCCAGCCCGGTCCCATCCAGCCGTCGTCGCGTACGTGCCACGCCGTATCTCCTTCTGAATTCTGGGGATGGTCGAAGCACGCGATCCCGACGATCGTCGCCGGCATCGACGTCGCGAACTCGCTTAGCTTCGTGCGGCGCTTGGCTTTGGGATCGAAACCGAGGGGGACGGGGCCGCTGTAGTCGACCCAGCCGGCGTGCTGACCGAAGCAGCCGGTCTCGTTCTCGCCCTCGTTCGAGTTCTGAATCAGCCCGCCGAGGCCCTCGTGGACGCGCATCGTGCGTGCGACGCGGATGCCGAGGAGCCCGAAGTTGGTCTTTCCGAAGACGACGGGGTCCTTGACGGCCTCGAAGCTCATGTCGACGTCGAGCGCGAGCTCGCCTCCCCGCAGATCGTGGAACGTGAGCTTGCGCTTCTCCCTGACGAGCTGCTGGCCGGCCGGCCCGATCCAGGCGAGATCGAGAGTTGCCGAAACGGCGTTGCCCTCAGCCGTGATGTCCGAGACGCCGCGCTGCACGACGCGTCCGACGCCTCTCTTCTCCGACCAGAAGTCGAAGCCGCCGACATCGTGGTGCGCGAAGAAGATGCCGCGGTGGTGCGAGTGACCGACGGGATCCCCGGGATGGCCGAGTCGCGTCACATCGCGGTCGTAGGGCCCTCGAAAGGGATAGATGAACGGTCGGATGACGCCAGTCCCGAACCAAGACGCGCTGACGATCGTCTTCCGTCGTCGAATGACGACTGCCTTCTCGGGAACCACAGCCAGCGTAAGAGTCATTCTCCTGTTCCTCCTTGATCCCATCCTCCCGCATCCACCGCCTCCTCGACCCGCCTCAAGACCACCTCCGCCAATCGCTCGTCCACGCCAAGCTCCGCACTCACACGCCAATCCACCTCCGCGTACCTCGCCGCCGCCTCCGCGACCAAACGCGGGATATCCTCGCTCGCGTGGCGACCCGGCGCGAGCATGTAAGGACACACCGTCACGTCGCTCGCCCCGGCCTCGACGCAGGCCGCGAAGCCCTGCGCGATCGTGGGTTCCGCGAGCTCCATGTGCGCGATCTCGACGTGTACGTCGGGCGCGAGGTGGGCGATGAGACGCGCGATCTCGTCAAGCATATCGTTCGCCGCGGATCGCTGGCTGCCGTGATCGACGAGGAGGATCGCGCGCTGGGGCCGATCGGGCGAATCCGCATCGCGACTTACGGCTCGGCGACTTACGGCTCGGCGGCTCACGGCTCTTCGTGCTCTCTCAGTGAACCTCGAGCAGCTCGAGCTCGAAGATCAGCGTCGCGTTTTTCGGCACGCCTTGGAGCTCGCTTCCGACTTTGCCGTAGCCGAGCTTCGGGATCAGACGGACCCGGCGCTTGCCGCCTTGCTTCATCGACGCGACGGCCTCCTCGAGGCCCGGAAGCAGGCCACGGCCAGTGCCGACCTGGCACTCGTAGGCTTTGTTCTCGCTGTGGGTGTTGCGGAATTGCTTCCCCGACTCGAGCCAGCCGACGATCTGGAGCTTGACGATCTGACCGCGCGTCGGCTGCTTGCCCGTCCCGACGGTGAGGTCGAGGTACTGGAGACCCGACGGGGTCGTGACCTCGTTGCCCGTGTTCATCGGGGGGACGGGAGCGTCCTTCGCCGTCGCGCCAGCGCTCGAGATCGGAGTGCCTCCCGGAACGTCCTTGTCCTGAAAGGAGCTGTTCGCGGCTCGAGCGTGGATCGAGTCGCTCGAATTCGTCTTGACGACGGCCTCCGGCTTCACGTCACCGGTCTTCGTCGCCTCGCCGGCACTGCTCTTGGCTGCAGCACCCGTGCCCGCGCCCTCCGCGGCTTCCGATTTGTCGTCTGCAGAGCCATTGCAGCCCGTCGTCGAGACGGCCACGCCGAGGAGGGGCAGCGAAAGAACGCACAGCAGAGCTACGGAGCGAAGGGCTCTCGGATTCATGGAATTCTCCGGTCGGGGAGCGGTCGGGGACCTGGCTGAAGCGAGAGCGAAAGTATCACGAATTTCGTCGAGTTCAAAACGTCGGACTCGAGATCGGCCGAAACGATTTCCGTTTGGTTCCACGCCCCCCGTGCGAGACACTGGGGACCTGTTGCCCGCGGGGAATCTCGGCGTCACGCACAAGGTGTCCAGCATGATCTCGAATCGCTTTTCGCTCTCGCTCTTCGCTCTCGTGGTCACGACGCTCGTCGGCTCGACGTCGCTCCGTTCCGCCGAGGAGTGGCAGGTCGTCTTCAACCACAACA
>CAYZGY010001110.1:0-2553 GCA_964478085.1 uncultured Planctomycetia bacterium | reverse complement strand
CGCTCTTCGGACACAAGCAGGGGGCGGTTTCGGGCGGGGGTTTCGAGCGTGTCGGGCTCATTGAAGACGCCGGCGGAGGGACACTTTTCCTCGACGACATCACCAACACGACCCTCGACCTCCAGGCGAAGCTCCTGCGCGTTCTTCAGGAAGGCGAGATTCGCCGGGTCGGGGAAAACGAGACGCGACGAGTCGACGTGCGCATCGTCGCGGCGACGAACGTGTCGCTTCGCGAAGCCGTTGATGAAGGCCGCTTTCGCGAAGATCTCTACTATCGACTGCACGTCGTTCCGATCGAGGTTCCTCGCCTGCGTGATCGTCGCGAGGACATCCCGACGCTCGCGATGTACTTTCTCGATCGAAGTTGCGAGCGCATGGGCAAGCGCATCGACGGCTTCACCGAAGACGCGATGGCCCTCCTGGAATCGGCGCCGTGGAAGGGCAACGTTCGCGAGCTCGAGAACACCATCGAGAAGATCGTCATCCTCGCGGACGACACGCGAGTCGACGGCTCGTTCCTGCGCTCGATTCTGGATACCTCTCCGCGCGGCCCGGTCGAGCCGTCGAGCGACTCGCCAGCGAGCGATTCGCCGGAAGCCCCGCCACCGAATACCGCCAATCGTATACAATTCGGCGCCACGCCTGGCGGGACGGCGAGCTTTCACGACGAGTTGCCGTCGCTCGAGGAGTTCGACGCACGCTGGCGCGAATCCGAACGGACCTACCTGCTCGAGCTTGTCGAGAGCGCGGAATGGAATCTCTCCGCCGCCGGACGGCTCGCGCGGGTGCGCAATCGCAACACGCTCGTCTCACGACTGAAGAAACACGGTATCGAACGCCCTCGCGACCATCCAACGACATGAGCGACAAGAAGAAGAAGAAGGCGAAGACCTACCCGCCGAGCGACCAAAAGACGCGACGCAAGCAAGACGACATGACCGAGAAGCTCGGCTTCCCCGATCTCTCCCGTCACATCTTCCTCTGCTGCGATCAGCGCAAGCCGAAGTGCTGTGATCACGAGCGATCGCGCGTCGCGTGGGACCACCTGAAGAAGCGCCTCAAGAAGCTCGGCATCGTCGATCGCGGCGGCATCCAGCGCACAAAAGCGAATTGCTTACGTGTCTGCGCCGGTGGCCCGGTCGCGGTCGTCTACCCCGAAGGCGTCTGGTATCGCGACTGCGATCCCGAGAACCTCGACCGCATCATCGAAGAGCATCTCGTCGAGGGACGCGTCGTCGAGGACCTCGTCATCGGACAGTTTCCGCTGAGCGGCAAGAACGCCACGCCGGTGGATTGAGTTTTCATGCGCTGGACGCGCTCGACGATGCGCAGGAGCTGGATGCTGAGGACGATTCTGATTCCGAGGATCGGCGGATGTCGAGATGACGTCACGACGCGGCGACGCGCCGCTCGATCTCCGCGTCGACCCGCAGGAACCGGATCGACGCTGCGCTCGAGCTCGCTTTTGCGGGCTGGCAGGGTCGAGTTCCTGGTAGGCCAACTGGGCGGATTGAGACGAATCGCGTGAGGCGATCGATCACTCGTCTTCGGGCTTCTTCTCTTCGTCCCTTACAGGCTCGAAATCGAGGCTCACCGAGTTGACGCAGTAGCGCAGTCCGGTGGGACGCGGTCCGTCGTCGAAAACGTGACCGAGGTGACCTTCGCAACGCGAGCACACGACTTCGATGCGGACCATCCCGAAGCTCGTGTCCTTCTCTTCACCGACGGCCCCCTTCTCGATCGGCTGGAAGAAGCTCGGCCAGCCCGTTCCCGAGTTGAACTTCGTTCCGGACTCGAAGAGCTTTTGGCCGCATCCTGCGCAGGTGTACGTGCCCTTCTCCTTCGAGTTCCAGAACTCCCCGGTGAACGCGCGCTCCGTGCCCTTCTGACGGAGGACGTAGAACTCCTGATCGGTGAGCTCCTTGCGCCACTCGTCGGGCGTTTTCTCGACCTTGCCGGCGGCGTGCTCTTCCTTCTTCGCGTTCGTGTCGCCCTTCTTCACGTTCGTGTCATCGGTGTCGGTCACCTTGATCGGCTCCTTGATCTTGACCGGCTCGCTCGTCTTCGACGCCATGACTCCCGCAGAGCTCCCTCGATTCTTCGAACCCTGAGAGCGAGCCGCCGAACCCTGTCTCGCGGCTCCGCCCGAGCTCGCGCCGTTCGCCGTGGTGCTCTTGGACGCGCTGCCCGCTTCGCCTGCGACATCAGCGTCGTTCTTCGCACAGCCCCACAGCGCGGCTCCCGCCACGGCAGTCACAGTGATCGAAAAGAGTGTCGAGAATCGTCGAGTCTTCATTTCGTCGTGATCCTGATCCCGGCTTTTGTGCGCCTATCTCCAAGACGTCTTGCGCACCGTATCCTTACCGACGCAATTCGCGTTCCGTTCCCTTCTTACCCTACTTTGCGGTGCGCTTCTTCTTCTTTTTCCCCGTCTTCGGGGGCTCGGCCTCGCGCTTCTCCCGTCGCGTCACGACGTCGATCTCGGGAAGCGACTCCAGATACTCGGCGTAGAGCTTCGCGTCGGTACGCCCCCCACCGTCGCCGCCCTCGGAA
>CAYZGY010001109.1:0-2556 GCA_964478085.1 uncultured Planctomycetia bacterium | reverse complement strand
TCTTTCGCGCCGCGGGGGGTCCGGCGTTGGGGGTGTTGGTTGCTGGCGTCGAGCCATCGACCGCGAAAGCGCGACTCGAGCTCCTGCTGACTGCCGTTACCGCACTTGAGCGGCGCGTATCCGCCCGCGCGGTGCGTGTGACCTCCGCAGCTACCGTCCTTCTTGAGCGTCTTGCGAAGAAGGTGCGCCGCGCTGCCTCCTCGATCGCTCGTCCTCGCCGAGAAGAACATGCGCCCTTCCCGCTCGGCGCCACAAAGGACGCGTTGGACACCCTCGCAACGCAGAAGAAGGTCCGCGACCTCTCCGACGACCTCGACGCTCTCGCAGCTCGGCAAGAAGCAGATCGCCGCATTCTCGTAGATGAACGCGTTCTGGAGCGCCAGCAGAAGATCCTCGAAATACGTTCGCGAGATGGGCGCACGCTCGATGTGCGCACGCAGCTCCGGATCGGAAAACTGCGAGAGCCACGCGATCGCGGCCCGATCGGTGCGAGAGAATTTTGCGTCCCAACCCTGAGCGTCGGTGTGAATGCCGTAGAGCAGCGCCGTCGCGAGCGCCTTGTCGGGCTCGAGGTCGAAGGACTTGAGGTAGCCACAGACCATCGAAGACGTCGCGAGCACCTTCGGTCGGATATCGCGGAAGCGGTAGCGGAATCGATCGCGTGATCCATTCCCTCCCGGCGACCCCTCGTGCGCGTGGTGATCGATGACGGCCGCGAGCTGCGTGTCGCGATCGAGCCACTCGAGACGCGCGGGATTCTGTGTATCGACGACGACGATCTCGCAGTCATCTTCGAGCTCGAAGCCGTCGTCGACGATGTCCATCGGCGGATCGAGCAGCTCGACCATGCGCCGATTCTCCGCGCGCGTCACGGCTCCGCCCGCGACGATGCCGGCGGGCACCTTGAGCACACGCTCGAAGAGGTACACGAATCCCCACGCCGAGGCGATCGCATCGGGGTCCGGGTTATCGTGAGTGACCACTACCACGCGCTTGGCCGCGTCCAATGTACGCATCAAGCGATCGTGACGACTGGACCCTCGTCGGACTGTCGTCGATTTCGACATCCTGAAAGGACGCGAGGTTGAGAAACGGAAGACCGCCTTCGAAGGCAGGATTTCGGTCGTCCGCGCCAACTTGCCTCTCGAATCGAGAAGCAACACACATGCACCCGAGACCGAAACGACAGGAGGAGCCCTTATCAGCCCGTTGAAGAAGTCGATTCGGTGTCCAAGCACTTCTTCAACGGGTTGTTATCCGGCTCCTCACGTCCGTTCGAAGACACCGGGGAAATTCTATCATCCGACTCTTGGAGGGGAAGCTCGCGGCGGGAGGATCTCCCTGAAAAAGCCCTGGAAATCCCATAAGGTATTTTTTATAAACCACTTAACAGAATGGTGACGCGACGATTCCTCACCTCGAGTCGCTCGACTCTGGTAGATCGCGAGTCGTCTGAGTATCGTGCGCGTCTTGACCGACCGCGCCGCGGCTCCCCGGCCGGCTCCCAACGATTTCCACCGACCGAAGAACCTGCTTGCGAGGTACATCCCGTGCGAGAGAAATGCGCTGAGTACGTCCGGAATCTTCAGGACACGATTTGCGATCGCCTCGCGGAGCTCGATGGCGGCTCGTTCCACGAGGACACTTGGGAGCGACCGGGTGGCGGCGGCGGCCGGTCGCGGGTGATCTCCGAAGGAGCACTCTTCGAAAAGGGTGGGGTCAACGTCTCGGAAGTTCACGGTGCTCTGTCGGATGACTTCTCCGCCAAGCTGCCTGGTGAAGGGCAGGATTTCTACGCGACGGGCATCTCGCTCGTCCTCCATCCCGCAAACCCTCACGTGCCGACCTGCCACGCCAACTTCCGCTACATCGAGAAGGGTGAGAAGGCCTGGTTCGGTGGCGGTGCCGATCTGACGCCGTACTACCTCTACGACGAGGACGCGATCCACTTCCACCAGACCTGGAAGGATGCCTGCGATCGACACAGCGACGAGCTCTACCGGAAGCTCAAGAAGGAGTGCGACGAGTACTTCTTCCTGCCCCACCGAGGCGAGGCGCGCGGAGTCGGCGGCATCTTCTTCGACTACTTCGAGGCGACCGAGACGAATTGCGCCTTTTGGCGAGACGTCGGGGACGCCTTCCTCGACGCCTACGTCCCGATCGCCGAGCGACGGCGAGACACCGAGTTCGGCGAGCCGGAGCGGAAACACCAGCTGCAACGCCGCGGTCGCTACGTCGAGTTCAACCTGCTCTACGATCGGGGAACGATCTTCGGTCTCAAGACGAGGGGTCGCATCGAGTCCATCCTGATGTCCCTTCCCCCTTTCGTGCGCTGGGACTATGACGCCCGACCCGCGGAGGGATCCGAGGAAGCGCGGCTCGTCGAGGTTCTCGAGAATCCACGCGATTGGCTCGCTCCGTGATGTTGGTGTTGGTGTTGGTGTTGGTGGTGTCGGTCAGAGAAGAAACGAACGAGAAAACCCATTCGATCGAGTGATGGCTAAGAAACCCATTCCCACAGATTTCGCGCTGAACGGCCTGTCGATTCACAATCTG
>CAYZGY010001108.1:0-2561 GCA_964478085.1 uncultured Planctomycetia bacterium | reverse complement strand
AGATCGGTACGGCCATCCTGGTTGCAGGCGCCGGGAAGCTGCGAACCTCCCTCGGCGGGAAGACCGTGCTCGGCGATCACCGACGAGCTCCGCGGGCCGCTCGCGGCCGAATCAGCGCGCTGGGGCGACGTGCGTCGCGAGCCGCCGTACGTCCCGGACGGCAACTGGCTCGTCGAGCGTGATTGGATCGTCGAGACGTTCTTCCCGCGTCGCCCCGCGATCGTTTTCGCGCAGTTTCGCCGCCGTGGACTGTACCCGCCGCTCAATCCGCCCACGCTCAATCAGTACGGCGGTGCGATCGACTACGGCTTCCGGCTCGAGCTGAACACATCGACGGGAATCGCGTACTTCACGCTCGACGGCACCGATCCACGGCTCGTTGGCGGTGAGATCTCCCCGTTTGCGCGAGCAGCGGACGGCGCCACGAAGGTCGAGCTCGACCGCTCGACGGACGGGGGAGGGAGATCACTCGAGATCATCGATCCGCGCGGGCCGATCGACTGGTGGTACGTCGCGACCTCCTGGAGGCCCAGCGATGAGATCGGCGGCACGCCGGGACGTGCACCGAGCCCGGAGACCGGTGGACGACAGCGCCCCGGCGATCTTGCCCTCATCGACAGCGCCCTGATCGCCCGTCGTCTCGATCCATTCTTCGACCGCGCCACGCAGCCGAGCGAGATGCTGGGCGAACCCAGGGGAATCCGCAAGGTTCTTCAGCTCGTGTGGATCGGCCCGGAGGTCGTAAAGCTCCTCCTTCGGCCTCGTCGTCGACAAGAACGGGGAGCTCCAACGGCCCTCGGCGTGGAGCACTCGCATGACCGTCAGGACGGGGTACTGGAGCTTCTTGTAACCGCTGTGCTGCAGGTACGGCCGATCGGGATGGAAGTTACGGATGTACTTGAATCGTCCCGTGCGCGCGCTGCGAATTCGATCGAGGTGGGGAGTCGCGACGCCAGGGTATCCGTAGCAGCCGAGCTCGGGACCGAGGTCGTCGGAGATGATCCAAACGATGTTCGGACGAGACTCCGCCGCGGCGATCGTGCCCGACAGAAGGACGCAGACAAGGGCGAGTTTCTCGAACATCAACGGGTGCTCTGATTTCCGCAATCGACGAATCCGAGAGTTGTGGCCGCTTACGAGGCCGACCATCGACCGTACCGAGCCTTCGGGCTGAAATTCGACAAGACTCGGCTATCGGATCGTCGAACCCCATCGCGGCCGTGGTCGACGGACCGAATTTTCGAAGGAGCTGAGCGACGTTCCCGGCTTCCCTTCGCCCTGCCAATTGGGGCAGAATGTCAGTATTGTGAACTCAGCGAATCCAAGCTCATCTCATGCACTCTCATAGCGAGGGAGGAGACGAATGACTCAGAGAAAGCAAGGCACGTCGCGCCGTAAGTTCCTCAAGGGGAGCGCGGCAGCCGTCGCCGCACCGTACTTCATCACATCGACCGCGCTGGGCGGCGGTGGTCGCGCTCCTGCGAGCGAGAGAATCGTGATGGGCGCGATCGGCCTCGGCAGTCGTGGTCGTGGCGACCTCGGCGCGTTCCTGCGTCGTGGCGACGTCCAAGTCGCTGCTGTTTGCGACGTTCGCAAGGGCGCGCGAGACGGTGAGAAGTCGAAGGTCGACCGACACTACAAGAGCAAGGATTGCAAGTCGTACAACGACTTCCGCGAGATCCTCACGCGTTCGGACATCGACGCTGTGCTCATCGCGACACCGGATCACTGGCACTCGATCCTCGTCATCGAGGCTTGCCGTCACGGCAAGGACGTCTACTGCGAGAAACCCGAGTCGCTGACCCTCGCCGAAGGACCGAAGATGGTCGCGGCGGCGCGTCGCTACGGTCGCGTCGTCTCGGGCGGAAGCCAGCGTGTCGCGGGCGACTACCGCGGCGTCGTCAACAAGTGCTGGGGTGGACAGGTCGGCCAGGTCAAGTCGATCAACGTCAATGTCGGCCCGCTCTCGCAGCCGTGCAACCTTCCCGAGGAGAAGGTTCCGGACAGCATGGACTGGGATCTCTGGCTCGGCCCGGCTCCGTGGGCTCCGTACAACAGCAAGCGTTGCAGCGGCAGCTACCGTACGAACGGTGACAGCTGGCGATCCTACTTGGATTACTCCGGCGGCGGCATGACGGACTGGGGCGCTCACCACTTCGGTGGCGCGACGTTCGCGGTCGACGTCCGCGAGCTCCAGCCCCAGGAGGTCACCTACCACAACGATGGCGGCAAGCAGCATCTGACGTTCACCTATCCGAACGGCATGATCATCACGCACAACCGCCCCGGCAAGGGGAACCTCCACGTCGAAGGTACGCCCGGCGAAAAGAAGGAACCGAAGCCAGCCCCTGGCTACGCGCCTGGCGCAGGGAACATCTACGGCGATTTCATCTCGTGCGTGAAGTCTCGAGGAAAGCCGTTTCGCGACATCGAGTACGCGATCAACACGATGGCGGTGTGTCACCTGGGCATCGTGGCCTACGAGCTCAAGCGCTCGCTCAAGTGGGACGTCAAGGCGCAGCAGTTCATCGGCGATGCCGAGGCGAACCGCTTCCTCGACC
>CAYZGY010001107.1:0-2564 GCA_964478085.1 uncultured Planctomycetia bacterium | reverse complement strand
GTGAAGTCGGAAACCAGGACGAGCGCGTGCGGGACATCAAGCACGGCATCGACCTGCTGCGACGAATGATCAGTTGATCGAGATGGACTGAAGGCTGGGGGGCTCGCACGCCGAAGTTTTCGATATGAAGGTTCCGATTTTCGCGTTCGGCACGCGAGCATGTGACATTACCGGCGCTTCGGTCGTTAGATCCGCATGAGTTCTCTGCCACGGGAGAAGCCCGCATCGAAGTCAGCTTCCAAGAGCGCGTCGAAGACGCCCCCGACCGACGATCGACTGTCCCAGCACTTCGCGCCCAACAGCGTGATCGATCTCAGCGTCGACACGAAGAAAGCGCTGCTCTCCACGCTCGCCGAGATCGTCGTTCCGGATGCCGATCCCGACACGATCGATCGGATCCTCGAGCGCATCCAGGAGCGTGAGGCACAGGTCAGCACTTACGTCGGTGACGGTGTCGCGATTCCGGTCGCGCACGTCGACTGCGTCGAGGGCATTCACCTGGCGCTCGCTCGCAACGCCGAGGGCTTTCCGTACGGCATCGACACGGACGAGCCCGTCAAGATCGTCGTGCTCGTCATCGGGCACGAGTCGCTTCAGGAAGAGCACGTTCGCATGCTCGGTGCGATCGCGGGCCTGTTCAAGGAGCCCGACCTGCGCGAGCGCGTCCTGTCGGCTCCGGACTCCGGGGCCGTTCTCAAGCTGCTCGATACGTGGAAGGCGGACGGTCGTCGTCAGAAGCGTCGTCCGCAGTCGCAGCTCATCCTCATTCACGCTCGAAAGATCGCGAAGGAGGTCGGCGCGACGGCGGTCGTCGTCATCGTCGAGAGCAGCGAAGAGCTCAAGATTCTCAAGCGGATCCCTAGACGCTCGATCTTCATCGTCGCGACGAGCTCACGACCGCTCGCCGAGGAGGCCGAGAAGGTCGTCAAGCGTGTGCTTCATCTGCCGAGGCTGCCACTCGGTCGAGACGCGAAAGCTCGCGTGGCGGCGCTGCTCGCTTTAGCACACGGATTGATTCGTCGTGGTGACGTTGTCGCGTTTCTCTCGGGGCACGAAGAGAAGCAACTCGACACGATGACGCTCGTCGATACGGGACGCGAGTTTCGACGGCTCGTTAACGCATCGGGCCAGATCTCGAAGGGCGTCCGGCCGGAGGTCCTCGAGCGAGTCATCGAGCTCGCGGTCGAGCTCAGTCGCGAGGGGCGTGAAGGTTCGGCCGTCGGGGCGGTCTACGTGCTCGTGGGCGACTTCGAGAAGCTCGGCTCGCACCTCCAGCAGATGGTCATCAACCCGTTCCACGGCTACCCCGAAGAGCAACGCAACGTGCTCGATCCGACGCTCGCCGAGACGATGAAGGAGTTCGCCGCGATCGACGGCGCCTTTGTCATCCGTGGCGACGGCGTCGTCGTTTCGGCGGGGACCTACCTGAGCTCCGACGAAGATGTCGAGCTGCCCGGTGGCCTCGGAAGCCGTCACCGAGCGGCTGCTGCGATTACGAAAGCCGTCGATTGCGTCGCGGTGACGCTCTCGCAGTCGAGCGGCGAGATTACGGTCTTCAAGCAGGGGACGGCCGTCATCAACTTCTCGCGCGGCGAGACGAGCTGAACCGGGAGTAGCATCATGAAGCGTCTTGCGATCATCGCCGCCGTTCTTGCGACTTACCTCTTCTGCGCACAGGCCTCCGCGCAGTCGGACACCCAGACCTTTCAGGTCACGGTCAACTCGAACCTGACGATCACAGCTCCGGCCGACCCGGCTGCGATCATCGAGGCGAACGCCAACGCCGACACGGCCTTTGCCGCCCAGACCTGGCAGATTACCTGCAACGATCAGAGCGGCGGCACGGCGACCTTTGCGGTCTCGATGGTCTTCGTCCACACCACGAACGCGGCGTTCCGTGCCGACGTTCCGATAGTTCTCGTTGGACGCAGAGCGGCGTCGTTTTTTCCGCGCAGCGACAATTGTCGGCCCTCTCCATTCTTATCGGCACCTCTCGTCCTGACCGATACTCTCGCGTAGGTTCCCGTATCCCAGAGACTTATCGCCAAGCTCCCGAACTCCGACAAGTCCGGCACGTCTCTTGTTGTCCCGGTAACGCGGAAGGCCGGGGCGGTGCACTGGGCGCGAAAGGGATCGCAGGAGAGCACTTCGCCGTTCCGGACCTTCCAGAAGAAAGGCAAGTCGTGCTCGAGGGGAGCACGGAGGTTCGTCAGGGACAGAGAAGTCACCGAGGCCAACGCCGACGCAGACACGGTCCTTGCCGCGGAGAGGTGGATCATCGAGTGCAACGACGCCAACGGAGGCACCGTCTCCTTCTCGACGGCGAACGTCTTCGTCAACCAGACGAACGTCGCCTACCGGGCGGACGTGACACTCGGTCTCGCGTTGGGGACGAACGTCGAGGGGGATTGGAGCGTCACGACCGCGTCCGATACGACGAACTACGCGATCGCCGACCTCGTCGCTAGTGTCGCCGCCACCTCGACTCAACCTGCGGACCTCGAGCTCGAAATAAAGTTTAAGTTCGAGAATACGAACTCCTACCTACTTTCAGAAGGCAACTA
>CAYZGY010001106.1:0-2565 GCA_964478085.1 uncultured Planctomycetia bacterium | reverse complement strand
AGAAGGTAGACGGGGTCGGCGACGTCGATCTTGCCGTCGTTGTTGACGTCGCCCGGCGCGTGGATGTCCTCGTTTTCGGCACCGAAGAAGAGCCAGTCGAGGATCCCGATCGCATCGGTGACCTCGATGTCCTCGTTGCCGTCGACGTCACCGCGCACGAAGTGGAACTCGGGGTAGAACTCGCCGATGGCGCTGACGTCGTCGAAGTTCCCAAACGCGACGAGCATCTCGCCGCTACGGCGACCGTTGCCGACCTCGAAGGCTTTGCTTCCGGGGTTGATCGCGAGATGACTCGCGCTCGCGAAGCCGGCCTCGGCGACGTGGACCGAGGTGAAGACTTCTGCGTCGCCCGTGATCGGATCGATCTTCGTGACCGAGCCGACGCCGCTCGCGAAGCCGAGATTCGTCGCCCAGAGTGCGCCTTCGAAGTGCTCGAGGTTGAAGAAGCCGTCGAGCGCGTCGGTGATCTCGAGCGAGTCGGAGAACGGGATCGTTCCCTCGCCGATACCCTCGGCGAGCTGCTCGGGGGAGAAGCGACCGAGAAACTCCGAGGGGAGGCCTGTCGTCGGATCTGTACGGCCCGACGTCACGACGAACAGGTTCCCCGCGTCATCGAAACAGATGGGACCAGAATTGGGAGAGACGTCGACGATGATCTCGTCGTTCGGCGTGTTCGGATCGTCGTCGAGGAGCCAGACCGAATTACTGTTGCCCGACGAGCCTGGCGCCGAAATGAAACCGCGTCCGGAGATGGCACCAGCGGCTTCCGGCGCAATCTCGAGATCGAAGTTGTACACGAGGTTGTCGACGAGCTCTCGCGGCCCTCCGTCGAGAGGAACGCGAAAGATGTCGTGATTCGAGCTCTCGCCGAAGTAGAGGCTCTCCCCGTCGGGGGCCAGTTGCAGAAAAGAGCCGAAGACCGGCGGGTCGAAGGTGGCGAGAATGATCGGCGCACCTTCTCTGGGATGCGATCGAATCTCGCCGCGCTCGTAGACGATGGGCTCGCCGTGGGGGCGGACGGGGAGCCCGCCGAGCTGCTCTTGAAACGGTAGCGAAGCGTCGAATTCGAAGACGATCGACGATTCGAAGCCAGCGGGCGGCGATAGCGTCGGCTGCGCGAACGCGGGGGTGGCGAGCGAGAGGCAGAAAACGAACGCGGGGAGCGTGAACGAAGTCGCGCGGAACATCAGGATCCCTCCTTCTCCGTCGGGGAGCCTCGGATGGGCTGCCTTTCCGGGAAGGAGTCGCGCGTGGCGAGGAGTACCCTCGTTCATCCGCGAGGCCTTCTCCCCGAAGGCACGAACGAAACGTTCAGGCAGGTCTCCTGGCTTCTGGATCGACCCACTCCTTCAAACCTTCCCAAGCGGCCCACCGTTCGCAAACGTGCGAACGATCGGATTCGCTCAGTGGTCTTTCCGATCACACGGGGGCGATCGGTGAAGGAGCAGTCCCCAGTCACAGTGGCGGGGTCCGCGCCGGTTTTTCACCGGACTTCCCTCTTACCGCCCGAGCTCCTCGCCAAGCGACTTGCTCGAGCACCTGAATCGACTGCAGCAAGGTAGCGATCCGTCCATCGTGCGTCAAGAGGCTGTCAAGGGACGAAGGGGCAAGTCTTGTGGGATTCGCCTTCTTTGCCTACGATCGATTGTGTCAGACAGGAGGAAGTGAAACGAATGACGCGTCGACGCAGCGGACAGGTCCGACCCTATCGAGCGAGCGCGTGGTTTCTCGGGATCCTCGCGTTTCTGAGCGTCAGCGCCGCGTACCTCCTACGCGGTTGCGACAGGACTTACGAAGAGTGGCTGGAGGACATCGCCCGGACCGTTCGGGAGAACGAGGCGGAGATGATCGAGATCGTCCGGCGGCACCGTGCCGGACTCCATTTCGACGATCTCGTCGATCGCGTCGAGACGAGAGATTTTTCGCCTCGGTACCCATGCACGGACTCCGATGGCGACGTGTACTTCGTCATTCGGTCGTACGGCTTCGGATCGGATTTGGGGATCGTGTACGTCGGCGACGTCGGGGAGCGTGCCCCTGGCACAGACCGTAAGGTCCGTGGCGATTTCACGAAGATCGTCGGCGACTGGTACTTCTACAACGATTGACCGCTCGGGTACGAACGCTTCCTCAGTCGCCGAGCAGCCGCCGATCGAGTTCGACGAGGAAGTCGATCGCCCTCGTTCCACTCGTGAACGCACGGCTCGCCGCGCTCGTCGAAGGCGACGAAACGAACGGAATCGACCCAGTGGGCGAGGCTCTGCTTTCCCGATCCGTGCGTTCCGGTCGAGATCGCGCCGGCGATCGTCGCCTCGCTCCTCGACGTCGATCGAGTCGAGCTTCGAGAGGTCGACTTGAACTCGAAGCGCCCGGCTTCCCAGAAGTACTCCAGCACGTGGACGATGTCGGTCGTGTGGCGAGCTTTCGGGAAGAGCTCCTTCACGTTGCGTTCGAGGTCGTTGTCGCCGTCGGTGAGGACGTGAATTCGCTTGCCTGACTTTTCCGTAAACCCGCGTTTCTTCGCTTCGCGACGAGCGATCGCGAACGCATGAATCTTCGGCGCGT
>CAYZGY010001105.1:0-2567 GCA_964478085.1 uncultured Planctomycetia bacterium | reverse complement strand
GCTCGCGCACGCGGCGCTGCCGAACAGCGACTCGCCGGCGACCCGATCGAGCTGCCGATCGACGTCTCGAAGCAAAAGCTCGAGGCTCGGTTCCGAGCTCCCGACTATCCGCGCACTCCCGAAGGAACGCTGCGCGCCGCGCCGAAGCCCGCCTCGAGTGACGCAGCGACCGGTGACGATTCGAGTGGCGATTTTCAACTCTCGCTCGACCGCAAGACGCCCCTCTCGAGCGGCCTCTTCCGCCTCGCGCTCTCACCCCGCGGCGGTGGCGACGACGAGTGGCGCGCGGTTGCCATCCGCTCCGACCCGGCCGAGTCCGACATGACGCGCATCACGGCCTCGGGCATCGAGGAGCTCTACCCCGACTTCGACATCCGTGTGATTCAAGACTCGAAGAGCTTCACCGAGGCGGGCCGAGGCCAGTTCGAGATCGCCGACATCCTCATCGCGATCTTCGTCCTGCTGCTCTTCCTCGAAGGCATCCTCGCGTGTTGGTTCGCACACCACAACAAGGCGGCCGGCTCGGGCCAGCTCGCGGGCGCAGGAAACATTCCTGCGATGAAGGAGGGCGCGTGATATGACCACGAACCTCCCCCTCCCCCGCTGGCTGCTCGAGTGGCTCGGTGTCGACGTCGAGAGCCTCGAAGGCGGCACGGCGAGCGTCAGCTTCGTCCGCTTCCCCGAGGGCGAGCTCGGGCTCCTCGCGCTCCTCGGAGTCGCGCTCGGCATCGCGATCGTCGTCTTCACGTACCTGCGCGAAGGACAGCTCGCACGCTGGAAGAAGCTCTCGCTCGCGGGACTCCGCGGCCTGCTCCTCATCGCGCTCGCGCTGATCATCTTCTATCCCGTCCTCGAGGTCGACCGCGCGCGGGAGCTGCGCGCTGTGACTCCGGTCCTCATCGACGATTCGCTCAGCTTCTCGATCAAGGATCGGTATCAGGGTGCTCCTGAGGACGCCGACGAGACGGCGAAGTTCCTCGGAGTCCAAAAGGCGAGCCTCGAGAATCTCTCGCGCGCCGAGCTCGTCAACAAGTTCCTCTCGGATCCGAAGTACGCGTTCCTCGAGAAGCTCGCGCGAAACAACCGCCTCGAGATCTTCACCTACTCGGACGACGTGCGCCGCTTGACGACGCGCGGGACCGAGGCGAAGCCCAACGAACCTTCGGCAACGGACGGAACGATCAACGCCGCGGGTGGCCCGCCGAATCCGGGGAGACCTGGCGCGAAAACCGACGACCAGGTTCCGAGCGTCCGCATCGAGCCACGCGGCACCTCGACAGACCTCTCGAGCGCGCTGCGCTCCGCCGTCGAGCAACAGGGCGGCGCTCGCATCGCCGGCATGGTCGTCATCGGCGACGGCCGCCTGACCGCCGGCGCCGGCCTCTCGGGCGTGACGACCTTCCTGCGCGAACGACAGATCCCCGTCCACGCGATCGGTGTCGGAGACCCGACTCCCCCGCGCAATCTGCGCGTCTCGACGATCCTCGCGAGCGAACGCATCTTCGCGGGCGACCCCGTCGCGATCGACGTCACGGTCGACCAGAAGGGATACGACGGCGAGACGATCCAGGTCGAGCTCATCGACCAGTTCGCTCAAGACGGAGCCAACTTCGGCGAGGAACGCGTCCTCGACACGAAGGAGATCACCTACGAAGAGGCACGCAAGGAAGGCGTCGCTCGCTTCAAGGTCGACCTCGAAGACGTCGGCAAGCACCGCCTCACCGCACGCGTCGCCGTGCGCGATGAGGAGGCCTTCCCCGACGACAACGAGCAGACCGCTCTCGTCGAGATGATCGAGGAAGCCTCACGCGTCCTCATGATCTCGGGCGGCCCGTCGTGGGAGTACCGCTTCCTCCAGAACCTCCTTCGTCGCGATCGTCGCGTCACCGTGTCGTGCTGGCTGCAGAGCGCCGACTCCGACTTCCCGCAGGAAGGAAACGTCCGCCTCGAGAAGCTCCCGATAGACCCGAAGGATCTCTTCGAGTACGACGTCGTGATCCTGCTCGATCCCGACTCGCGCAGCCTTCCCGGCGGCTGGCCCGCTCTCCTCGAACGATTCGTCAGTGAGCAGTCGGGCGGCCTCGTCTACGTCGCCGGCGAGAAGTACACGGCCGGACTCTTCGGCTCGCAGGAGATGAAGCCGATCACGAACATGCTTCCCGTCGTCGCCGATCTCTCGCGCGCCGAGTCGGAAGCCGGCGGCAGCTTCTCCGTCCAAGAGTGGCCGCTCGTGCCGACGCGTCTCGCCTCGTCGCACACCTCGACGCGACTCTCCTCGCGTCCCGAGCGCAACCGCGAACGCTGGGAGGAGCTCCCGGGAATCTACTGGTCGTTCCCGATCCGCAAGACGAAGCCTGGCGCCAACGTCCTCCTGACGCACTCCGGCCCCGCACGCCGAACGGCCGACGGGCAAGAGCCGATCCTCACCTGGCAGTACTATTCGGGTGGCCGCGCGATCTTCCTCGGCTCCGACGAGACCTGGCGTTGGCGGTCGACGACCGAGGAGATCTACGACCAGTTCTGGATGCAGACGGTGCGCTACCTCACCGAGGGTCGCCTCCAAGGCG